>DATGXD010000227.1:0-3770 GCA_035299105.1 Paludibacter sp.
GGAACTAACTATGGTGAGTTTCGCATTCACATACACCTCGGTGCTTGTAATGGCAACTTTGTTTTCGGTATTGATGTAGAAAGTGGGCTGGTTTGTCAACTGGCTTTGGGCCTTTATATCCACCCGGACTATCGGCAGGAACAGTATTAATAATAAGATTAACTTTTTCAGAAGCAACATATGTCTGATTCTTGTGATTTTAAAATTAACTCAAAATACGATATAAGGTTCTTTGAGCTTGTTTTATAAGCCCGAATAATTGTAACACGATAAAATCACCAGAGGATATTGAAGCATAAATGGAACACAAGAATATTATTTCTTCAGCTCCGCAATATACAACGCCACGCCTCCGCTGGCTTTCAGGTCGAAGTCCAGCACATCCCCGCCTTTTATTTCCTTTTCGGTCACGCTTACTTTTGTGCGGGTTTGCATTTTGTGGTCGTCCTGGTATATTTTCACCCGGTATTTCGTCCCTTTTACCAGAAAATGGGTTGGAATGCTTACAGCGCGTGCCCGGGTGTTCGTTATTGAACCTACAAACCATTCGTCGCCGCTGCGCCTGGCAACCGTGATGTATTCGCCCATTTCACCATCGAGTACCTTGGTGTCGTCCCAAACGGTTTTTACCCGGTCGAAAAAGTCTATTTCGGGTTCGCCCTGGTATGCCGAAGGCTGGTCGTACCAGTACAGGAACTGAATGGGGCTGTAATACACCACCGACAAGGCCAGCTGGTGGGCATGGGTATTTTTCAACTTGCCGCTATAATAACAAATGGTGTAATCGGCAGGCCCGGCTAGGAACCTTGTAAAAGGCAAAATGCAATTGTGGTCGGCATCGGGGAATTCCTCGTTCCCGCGGATACCTTCCTGTGTCATCAGGTTGGGAAATGTGCGGCTGAATCCTGTAGGGCGGTATTCATCGTGGATATCGACCATGAGGCCGTATTCGGCACATTTCCGGACTGCCTCGTGCAGCCAGCTTGTCCAATGCTGGTTTCCCACCTGCACGAAACCAAACTTAATCCCTTTGATTCCCCACTTCTTGTACAATGGCAAAATAGAATCCAGTTGCTGCACAAGCGCCCGTTGGTTCACGTACAACCACAATCCTATTCCTTTCGACGAAGCATATTGAACCAGTTCCGGGATATTGAAGTCCTTTGTTCCGGAAACAGCCAGTGCCGACGAACTCATTTTAATTTCCGACCCATACCAGCCGGAATCGAGGTGGATGTACTGCAATCCATGAGCAGCAGCAAAATCGACACATTTCATGGCATCGGCCTGTGTCATTTTGGCCACGCGGATCACTTTCCCGGGTTTTATCCACGACACATCCTTCAATTGGTTCGCTGGATTGAGGTTCAGAACAATTTCTTTGTTGGCAACAAGGTCCGTGGCTTTTTCGCCCACCATGACCACGCGCCAGGGGGTGGAATATTCTGGAATCACATCCACACTTCCATACAATGTGGCTTGCAATGTATTGGGTTTATCGGGGTTGAGGCTGAATTTCATGCGGGCATAGTCGGTCATTTGCGCTTCGGTTATGGCCACAGACAGCCCATTGGTAAGTTTCATGGCAAGCGGGCGTTCGCTCTGCCCTTGCCAGTCCTTGAGCGGCAACAACGAATAGGGTCCTTGCGCCCAAGGCTCGAAATAAGCCAAAGTCCCTTCGGGCATGGCAAACTGGGTTTGTTCACCCACGATGTGCAGGAACAAGCCGTTGCCCGGTGCGGGGAAATGATAGCGGAAAGCCACACCTTCGTTGTAGGCGCGCACAACGAGGTTCATGAAGTAACTTTTCGCCTTGCCATATTCTTCGCCCGGCTTTTGCAAGTTTCCCGACTCGCCTTTACGGAACAGGAGCGTCATCCCGTTGTAATTGTCACGGATGGTGGCATGTTCGCCGTAAACCGGTTTCCATGTTTCGTCGGACGAATTTCGCTGCACCCCGGTAAAGTTTAAATTCCCGCACCAGTACTTGCAAGTATCGTTCGGCACAGCCAAAGCCGATTCAAAGGTCTGGTTTTCTATTTGCACGCCCAATTCCGACTCGAGGACAACCGGTTTTCCCTTGAAATTCAGGGTATAATAAAGCTGCAACCTTCCTTTGTCGAACTCCTTTTGGTAGACGGTGACTTCGTAAGACCCATCCGGCGATGAAAGTTTCTGCAATGCCCCGGGAACAAGGGTTTGTGCCTGGGCTGAAAATGCAACAAGCAAAAGGACTAGAACCAGTTTAATGCATTTCATTGGAAGATAATGTAGTTACAAGGAATTAGTTACAAGTTACAAGTTACAAGTTACAAGTCTGGGTATTTGCATGTTAACAACAAAAGGCATATCAATAATTATAATGACTTACTTATTTATGTACATGACAAATAATTTTACTGCAAATGAAATGAAATGTTCCAGATTTTTACCCTACTGAGTTAATAATAGTTCGTTATAAAATACATTTTCACGCAAAGCCGCAAAGCCGCGAATGGAACAATCCGAGTAATGGATGAAGAACTGCAAGGTTTTCCTTTTAGTGTCTTAAAATAATGCCGCAGAAAAACGATAAATCGTTTTTTACACAATATTAACATACTGCAACATAGGCAATTTTATAACAAAATGTTGTTACTTTATATTTCGATTATCAATCCTTATTTTCAATTGCTTGTTTTCATAATTTACCTCGGATTTTTCCCCATTCAGGAACAATGCAGATGGTTTTGTCTCGCTATAAAACGAAGCGTTCATCAAAGGCTGTCCTTGCAGGTTGATTTCCACCTTGCCATTCTCCCTCTTCATGATGGCAAACAGTTTCGAAAGTGAAGAAACATACGGTTGGTTGTTCCGCCGCAAAGCACTTCCGTAAGCCACAAAAATTTCCGAAGCATTCTCGGGTTTACCATTTTCGGGATACGACACGGCCATCAGGTAAGCATCTGTTTCCCATCCTTCGGCCCAAATCCACGAATTGGAATGCATGATTTTGGTATCGGCCAACTGGTTGATGATAATATCCGTAACCTTGCCTTTGTTCCGCACCCGAAGCCCAATCCAGTTTTTGCCATCGATTTTTTCCATTTTTGGCAAGTTGAGCTCGTTGGCGGAGTCTTTCAAAATAACGGCTGTCAACCCCTTAATGGAATTTACCTCGTTCGGGTAAGCAAAAGAATAATACGTTTCTGTTTTTTTGAGGTCGGATTCAACAGGCGCCTTAATTTCCTTCACATACATATTGTCGGGATAATCGTGTCCAAACGCCGAGGGAGCCAACCACTCGGGGTACACCGGACGAACGGCCACCGCCGAATTCCCGTTGGTCACATTCAGGTCGTACCCGTTCTTTTTCACTTCGCCCTCCGGGTGCCACAACCATTCGAATTTCCCGGTTTTATAGGTTTTCAGGTCGTCCATAATGTAAATCACATTGTCCATCCACAGGAAACTGCGGAAATTCCGCACGAAGTTATTCGCAACCGGTCCTGTCCCGTTGGCCAGGATGTACTTGATGTTCCCTGCATCCAGCAGGTTCGACAATTGCCCGTCGAGCATGGATCCATGGTATTGCTGGTCGGTGGATTGGCCTTCGCCATTGAACAACACCACATTATGCGCAGGGCTCTGGAAGAAATAATCCTTGTATTCGGGATTCGGGTACCAGCAATTCCCGGCTTCCTTGATAATATTCACCCCCTTGTGGAAAATGATAAACGAATTGGCATCGGCGTGCGAATGGTTCCACGTGTGTCCGCTTTTCACGGCCA
>DATGXD010000228.1:0-12342 GCA_035299105.1 Paludibacter sp.
GTGGAATGCTCGAATACGCATTGACACCTGTTTGGGGCTTGGGGCTTGATTATTATTATTTCCCGCTCAGGGCCAATAACCAAGTTCCGCCGGCATTGATAAGCACGAACCTTTCCACCTCCAGCCTGAATGCCACCATAAATTTCACCCGCTGGATATTTCCTCAAACGAAATCGAAATTCTACGTGAACGGGGTTCTTGGTTTTGGGTTTGCCGAGTACACTATCGATGTAATACCCACGGCCGACATGTTCCCGAAGGACAAAAAATATTATGCCATCTCGGTTCCGGTTACTTTTTCGCTCGAATACAATTTTTCGAAGCCGCTGGCCGCGGGAGCCAAGGTACATTACCGCTCGTATTCGAAAGACAACCTGGAGGGAGTGCGGCACTTGAACTGGGATGGAGTTACAAACGATTATATTGCAGCGGTTTCCTTGTTCCTCCGCCTTAAGTTCGATGCCATTAAAAAAGACCATTTGCGGAACATTGCCTGGGATGTTTACGAACCGGATAAAGGATTGTTGCTTGCCCAAAAGCTCGAAAAGAAACTAGGTGACCTCGATGACAAGGTGAAAGATATTGATGCCAAAATCGATAGCCTGACCCCCCGGGTTGAAAAACTTGAAAAAATCTTGTCGAATGATGGTCCTGACACGGACGGCGATGGTGTCCCGGATGTGAGGGATATGGATCCCAATACTCCTGAAAATACACCCGTTGACTTCTGGGGTAAAACAATCAACTACATTGTAAATACAGGTCCGGACGGGAAAGCGGTTGGAAGTCTTACTGACGAAATTCCTTCCGTGTATTTCGATTTCGACCAGATTGACCTTGACAACGAGGCGTTGGCTTCCATTTTCAAGGTGGCAATGAAACTCAAGGCCGACCCGTCGTTGTATGTCGAAATACGGGGTTATTGCGACTATATTGGCAATAACCCGTACAACAACCTGCTGGCCCAGCGGAGAACCGACCGCGTGAAGGCTGAATTGGTGAAAGTGTTTGTAATCCCGGCCGACCATATTATTTCCAACGGCAAAGGGAAAATCATTGAACCCAGGATGAAATACCGGCCGAACCGGCGCTGCGATTTCTTTTTCGGTAAAATTTAGAAAAGATATGTATTTTTGTACAGAAGCCCGCACTTTGCGGGCTTTTGTGTGACTGCCAGGCGGAATTTAAAAAATCAGAAAAAACAATCAAATGCAGGTATTCATGAAACCGACTATCATTGATTTATTGAACAGCAGTGCAAGTAAATTTGCAGGGAACCCGTTTCTATGGGAAAAAAAAGAAACGAAATTCGAGGCAACTACCTATGCTGAAACAAAGGATCAGACACATGCTCTCGCGGCTGGATTAATCAAGCTGGGTATTCAGGCGGGTGATAAAATTGCCTTGCTCTCCGAAGGGCGGAATGCCTGGATTATTGGCGAACTAGCCATACTTCATACGGGGGCTGTGAATGTTCCCTTGTCCATAAAACTCGAGGAAAGCAATGATTTGATATTCAGGCTGATACATTCCGAAGCGAAATATATTATGGTTTCGGGAGGACAATTGAAAAAAATACGGGCTATCGTCGATGCGCTTCCTCAAATAGAGAAGGTCATTGTGTTCGATGAACAGCCTGCTTACGAGGCTAATGAAATTGCCCTGGCCGAGATAATGAACCAGGGTGCCGAATTTTTAAAAGAGTTCCCGGATGTTGTGTTGGACCGTTCAGGTACCATTGGGCCTGATGACCTGGCCAATATAAGTTATACTTCCGGTACAACTGCCGACCCGAAGGGTATTATGCTCACCCACCGGAACTACACCGCCAATGTGGAACAGGCGCTGACCCTGATGACTATTCCTGCCACGTACCGGACATTGATTATCCTGCCACTCGATCATTGCTTTGCCCATGTGGCTGGATTTTATAGTTTCATGGCTTCGGGTGCAAGTGTGGGGACAGTGCAAGCCGGGAAAACGGGCATGGAAACCTTGAAGAATATTCCACTAAATATCAAGGAATTAAAGCCAAATCTTTTGCTTAGTGTCCCTGCTTTGGCCAAAAGTTTTAGGAAAAATATAGAAGGTGGCATCCGTGTCCAGGGACCGGTTGTGAACGGGTTGTTCAATATGGCCTTGAAGATGGCTTATTCTTATAATAAAGAAGGTTTCAATAAAGGGGGCGGGTTGCAAGGGTTGAAGAAACCATTGCTGGACTTGTTCGATAAAATCCTTTTCTCAAAAATACGCGAAGGTTTTGGCGGGCAACTCGATTTCTTTATTGGTGGCGGGGCATTGCTCGATATTGACCTGCAACGGTTTTATTATGCCATCGGGATTCCCATGTTCCAGGGCTATGGTTTGTCGGAAGCTACACCCATTATTTCATCCAACGGGATGGAGAAGCATAAGCTGGGCTCTTCGGGCTACCTGGTGACGCCAATGGAATTGAAAATCTGCGACACGGATGGAAACGAACTGCCTAATTTCGAGAAAGGGGAAATCGTGATAAAAGGCGAAAATGTAATGGCCGGATATTACAAAAACGAAAAGTCTACTGCCGAAACCATTCGCGGAGGATGGCTGCATACCGGCGACATGGGTTATATGGATAACGATGGGTTCTTGTATGTGGTTGGCCGCTTTAAAAGTTTGTTGATTTCGAGCGATGGTGAAAAATACAGTCCTGAAGGCATCGAGGAATCGCTTTCGGATAATTCGCAGTTTATCGACCAGGTTTTGTTGTACAACAACCAGAATCTGTACACTTCGGCTCTGATTGTGCCGAACAAAGAAGCCTTGAAACGTTTTGTCCACCATAAGAAACCACATTTGGCTTGGGAAGCAGAGGAGGCAAGGAAAATGGCCTTGCAAAAGCTTCAGGACGAGGTAAACGAATACCGCAAAGGTGGTAAGTTTGAGGGCGTGTTCCCCGAACGCTGGCTCCCGTCGGCCATTGCAGTTATCGGGGAGGCATTTTCCGAACAAAATGGCTTGGTCAACAGCACCATGAAAGTGATTCGTGGCAAGGTGGAGGAACGTTATGCCGACCGGATTGTCGCCTTGTACGAAGCTGGCGGAAAAGAAATCTTTTCTGCCGGAAATATGGAGGCGCTTTCTTGATCCTGTAAATAAAATATCGATTTAATACTAGTGTTATGAATAAGGTTCTGGCAACCATTGTTTTTTTTATGTTTTTCACTGCCCGTTCCGAAGCCCAAAGCCTGAAAGATTACGAGCTGGGTGTGGGGCTGCGGTTTCAGAAAACAGAACAGCTTTACCTCGAAAACGGCTTGGCTGCCGATTTCACTTCCGACTTTTTGTTCCACCGCAAAGTCCATTTGAAAATGAGCTACGCTACCAGCCGGTTGGGTAGCGCTATTGGTTCAAATGCCATTAAACAAGATAATTATCTGGTCGGAGCCGACTGGCGTTTCCGCTCGGATAAAGACTTCCAGGTATTTGCCGGTTTGAACACCGGTTTTTTTCATGCCGACATGGAAATTCCCAAATTCAATGTGTTGCCACACAATTCCATGCTTTTTTCGCTTGAAACGGGATTTTTTTACAAATTCCGTTTTCCCATGGCAACCAGCTTGTCAGTAGGCTACAACTTCATAAACGGCAATGGTGTTAGTACACCGGGTACCTTGTTTCCCGTTTTTTACCAGTTGAGCGTTTATTATTATATTCATAAAAAATGACCTCCTGAAACTAAAATTCACGACTATGCTAAAGAATATCAGTTGTTTGACAATTGTGGCGGTTTTTTTGTTGCTCGCCTCCTGCAATCCCACGCCCGATTATCAGGATTCGTTGCTCGATAGCGGGCAGGTTTCGTATGCAATTCCCGATTCGTTGCATAAGCATTTGGTTTCGGAGTATTTGTCCTCGCCCACCGAAGCGCAAAAAAACACACCGGTTGTAATTGCAGCACATGGTTACACAGCCACAACCTTTGAGTGGGATGAGTTCCGTGAATTTGCCGATGCGCGGGGGACATTTCATGTTTCCCAGGTTTTGTTGGGTGGCCACGGCCGCTCGTACCCGGAATTTAAAAAGGCAAGTTGGCGCGACTGGCAATCGTCTATTGTTGACGAATACCGCAAGCTCGACAGCATTGGTTATAAAAAGATTTACCTCGCCGGTTCATCGACCGGTGCGCCGCTTATCCTGAAATTAGTTCGGTCGGGTTTCTTTAACCAGTTCAGCATTAAGCCTAAAGGAATTTTCCTGGTCGACCCGATTGTGGTTTCGTCGAACAAAACGCTCACGTTGGTTGGCCTGTTGGGTCCTGTTTTGGGTTATACTTCGGTGGAGTTGTCGCCCGGCGAAGTTGGGCATTGGTATGTTTACCGACCACAGGAGACCCTTAAAGAACTTATGGAACTCATTAATATTGTCCGGCTTGATTTACAGAAAGGGATAAGGCTACCTGCCGGAACACAGATGAAGGTATATAAAAGCATTACCGATGATGTTGCCGACCCGGTAAGTGCATTGATGATTTATAAAGGGGTAAGAACTTCAAACGGGAACAATATCGATGTAAAAATGGTAGAATCGAAACTGCACGTATTTACCCGCTTGCGTGGAAGGGAAGGTGTAACTGCTGCTGACATCCAATTGCAGCAGGCGACATTTGCCGAAATGGCGACGGTTGTCCAATAAACCATGGGGAGGGATATTGCCTTGCTTGTTGGATTGTGTGCATCGCTTCATGCTTTATGTTGTTGGCTCGTCAATGATAGAATAAATGGGTTAAAATGCATGGTGCCAAGTTGTAAGCAGATGCTCTGCGGTAAATCAAAAAAAAGAGTATATTTGCATATAAAAATATTGCAAGGTCACTAAGGTGTAAGTTGCTAGTTGTAAATTGTTTAGGTTTGTACATATGAGTTTGATAAGCGAAACCGGAAAGTATTTCTTGTTGATGCGGAGGGTTTTTGTAATTCCCGATTGCTGGAGGATGTTCTTCCGCCAGTTCCCAAAGGAACTTGAAAAGCTGGGACTGCAATCATTGCCGATTGTTGCCATTATTTCCGTTTTCATTGGTTTTATTATGACCATGCAAACCAAACTGAACACTTCAAACCCGTTGTTGCCGGTGTATACCACCGGATTGGTAACGCGCGACACCTTGTTGCTGGAGTTCTCGTCCACCATTCTTTGCCTCATTCTCGCAGGTAAGGTTGGCTCCAACATCGCTTCGGAAATAGGCACCATGCGTATCACCGAACAAATCGACGCACTCGAAATCATGGGCGTGAATTCGGCCAACTATCTTATCCTCCCCAAGGTTGTCGCTTTTGTGGTGATGATGCCTTTCCTGGTTGTTTTCAGTATGGGGCTTGGGTTGGTTGGTGGCTATTTTGTTGGCATACTGACCAATATACTGACCACCGGCGATTATCTCATTGGAATACAATATGCCTTTGTTCCGTATTATATTTTTTACTCGCTTCTGAAATCCATGATTTTTGCCTTTATCATTTCCTCGGTTGCGGCATATTATGGCTATAACGCCTACGGTGGAGCACTCGATGTAGGTAAGGCCAGCACCAATGCGGTGGTGAACGGCAGCATTCTGATCCTGTTTTTTAATATCCTCATCACGAAGATTATGCTGAATTAATGGGATTGCATGGACGATTAACGAATTGAAGAAATGATTGAAGTAAGAAATGTAAATAAATCCTTCGAAGGGAACCATGTGTTGAAAGATATTTCGGCCGTTTTCGAAACAGGAAAAACCAATATGATAATTGGTCAGAGTGGTTCGGGTAAAACTGTGTTGATGAAAAGTATCATTGGCCTGCACCGTATCGATACGGGCCGGATTGAATACGATGGGCGCAATTTGCCGGACATGCGTATGAGCGACATCCGTGTCCTGCGCCGGGAAGTGGGCATGTTGTTCCAGGGGTCGGCGCTTTTCGATTCGCTGACAGTTTTCGAGAACGTAATGTACCCGCTCGAAATGTTCTCCGACATTTCGCGCCCTGAAATGATTGAACGTGCCCGCTTTTGCTTGAACAATGTGGACCTCGACGAAAAGGCATTCGGCCTGGCTCCTTCCGAAATCAGTGGGGGTATGCAAAAACGGGTTGCCATTGCCCGCGCCATTGCCCTTCAGCCAAAATACCTTTTCTGCGATGAGCCGAACTCGGGCCTCGACCCGAAAACATCGCTGATTATCGACCAGTTGATCCACGAAATTACCCGGAAATTTAATATCACCACCATTATCAATTCGCACGATATGAATTCTGTCATGGAAATAGGGGAAAATATTATTTTTATTGAAAAAGGGGTGAAAGCCTGGCAGGGAAGCAAGGATGATATTTTCCATGTCGATAACGAGGCCCTGAACGATTTTGTTTTTGCTTCCGAATTGTATAAACAGGTAAGAAAAGTAAACCAATGAAGATTATATCGTATAATGTGAACGGCATCCGGGCGGCCATGAACAAGAACTTTACCGAATGGCTTGAAGCTGAAAATCCGGATGTGCTCTGTCTGCAGGAAACCAAGGCAATGCCCGACCAAATCGACACGCTGGTTTTTGCGGAATTGGGTTATACCGCCTACCTCCATTCGGCTGAAAAAAAAGGATATAGCGGCGTGGCCATTCTGAGCAAGCAAGCTCCCGACAATGTGGTGGTGGGAATGCAAAATCCAGTGTACGATGCCGAGGGGCGTGTTATCCGTGCCGATTATGGCGACTTGTCGGTGGTGGATGTGTATGTTCCTTCGGGTTCATCGGGCGAGTTGCGGCAGGCTTTCAAAATGGAATTCCTCGCGGCATTTGACATTTTTATAAAAAACCTACGGAAAACCCGCCCGAATATCGTTGTTTGCGGCGATTACAATATCTGCCACAAGCCCATCGATATCAATCATCCCGAGCGGCAGAACGGGGTTTCCGGATTTTTGCCTGAGGAGCGACAGTGGCTCGACATGTACCAAGATGCGGGCATGGTCGATTCGTTCCGCCTTTTCAACCAACAGCCTGAACAGTACAGCTGGTGGAGTTACCGTGGTGGCGCGCGCAGCCGGAATGTGGGTTGGCGCATCGATTACCATTGGGTGAGCCAACCTTTGCTGCCGAGAATCCAGGCTGCCGCCATCCTTTCCGATGCCGTTCATTCCGACCATTGCCCTGTGATGGTGGATATTGACTGGTAGCCCCAAGGGTCTATTGGCATAGAATGATAAAAAAACAAACTCGAACGCTGCGGCGTGATTGATATAAATCCTTTTTACTTTATTCGTTAAAAAAATATTTGCATCGATATGAAATTATCAAATACCAGGATTCTTATTTTAGCTTTTGTAGCAGTTGTTTTCGCATCGTGCGATTGGTTGAACAATAACGTTGACACTAATCTTTCAGCCGATCCTACCTTCACTTCGCTTAAATTTGCATCGGATACTCAGAATCCCGGTTTAAGCAAAGCTGTTTTCACGTTGGTATACGATTCGTTGGATAATAGCCTGGTTATCACAAATCTTGATTCATTGCCCTATAACACAAGTATCGAAAAGGTGGTTCCAACATTCACTTTTACAAGTACCTCGGAAATCAAATTGTATTTAAGGAACAGCAATGACTCTATAGCGCTCACTGGTAAAGATACGGTAGATTTCAGGAATGTGGTGAAGGTGAGGAATATTGCTGCGAATGGGGTGGCTTCCCGCACTTATTACCTGAAAGTGAATGTTCATAAGGTTAACCCCGGTTTGTATGTTTGGACACAGGCAACCAACCATATTGCCGAGCCTGCCACCAATCAAAAGGCTATCTTGTTTGGCGACCAATTTTTCTATTATTTGAACAATGGTATTGGAAATGAATTGTATACATCGACAAATGGTTATGGTTGGCAATCGAAAACGGATAACCTGTCCGGCCTGGCTACAACGGTCACTTACCATGATTTACTCGTGTTCAATGGGAAATTATTCTTTTCGGATAATGGGAACAAAATCTATTGGTCGGCCGATGGTTTCAATTGGAACTCTGTCGACAAATCCGGGGCGGATTTCACTTTCATGTCTTTCCTTTTTGTATTGCAAAACAAGATATGGGCCGTTGTACGGTTGAAGTCTCTCCAGGAATCTCTCCAAAAGTATTATTTTGCCAGTTCAACGGATGGGGCTAACTGGGCTTTACAAGGAGAAATTCCTGATAATTTCCCGGTCAGTGGTTTCGCGGCATTGTCATTCTCAACCCGAAACGGATTTCCAAAGGCTTTGGTTGTAGGAGGTAACGATACCAATGGAAAATTGCTGAGAAACCGTTGGTCGACTGAAAATGGGACATATTGGGTCGACTTTAGCCTGAGAGACCGTACCCTGGATACATTGGCTGCGGGTGCATCAATAATTCCTTACGACAACAAGCTTTTTGCAATCGGATTAAGAACTGATTCTTTAAAACCAACCGTACACTTTAAGGTGTCCGTTGACGAAGGTTACAGCTGGCAAAAACCGGATACATTGAATCGTTTGCCTCAGGATTTTATTCCGAGAGCCTACAACAGCATGCTTGTTTTCAAGCCCCGTGATTACAATAAATACGACCCGAAGAGCGTGATTGAAGAATCGAACCGTATTTTTATTATTGGTGGCAAAACTGGCGATAATGCCTATTCGGATGTCTGGACAGGAAAATTAAATAGAAAAAATTTCTTGCGGCAATAGCCTGTAAATCAAGTTGTATGAAAAGGCACTTCTACTAAATGAAGTGCCTTTCTCATTTAATTGCATCTTCTTTCATTCTTTTTTATGTACTTTTGCGCCTTCAAAATAACAAACATTCATGAGAACAACCCTGCAATCAAACACACATGCTATACGCTTCCGCCGTTGGAGCAGGGCTGGATATGCTGTGTTTTGCAGTCTTTCGGCTAATGTAACTATTGGCCGCGTGGGTGTTTCCATTGCTGACAAATCGTTGCAGAAAACTGTTTCTGTTTCATCGCCTTCGCGCGTTGTATCGTTCCGCGACGAAGAAAGTCCTGAACTTGTGGCAGGACAGGAAGAACTGGAGGCCAGGTTGTTGGAAACAACAGCACTCATGCTGTCGGTGGATTCAACCGACAAGGCTGCTGCGTGCAGTTTGCCAACATTGTATTTTTATCAATCAACATAGCGGTTGAAACAGGTTTTGCCTGTTTCAACCGCTTTTTTATTTTTTTATTTATTCATTATGAGAAAAATTCTATTTAGTAGTTTGCTTTTTTTAGCAACAGCTTTCAATTTGCTTTCAGCTCAACAAAAATCAGATTCTGCATCAGTAAACCTTTCCGATGTGGAAGTAAATGCCACCCGTAACAAGCTTTATTCGGAAATGGGGCGGGTGTTAACTATCATTGACAAAGCAG
The DNA here is from genome assembly GCA_035299105.1 of Paludibacter sp. Lineage (GTDB taxonomy): Bacteria > Bacteroidota > Bacteroidia > Bacteroidales > Paludibacteraceae > Paludibacter. The sequence goes on from DATGXD010000228.1 coordinate 9,393, forward strand.
AAATAACCCGTTCGGCGGTTCAAAGCCTCGACCAGTTGTTGGATTATGTGGCAGGCATTGACATTCGTCAACGTGGAACCAATACAACGCAAGCGGATATCTCCGTTCGTGGCGGTTCGTTCGACCAGGTATTGGTGTTGTTGAACGGTGTAAACATTACAGACCCGCAAACCGGTCACTTCAACCTGGATATTCCGCTGAACTTGTCGGATGTGAGCCGGGTGGAAATCCTGCAGGGCTCGTCGGCGCGTGTACTTGGCCCAAACGCTTTTAGCGGAGCGATAAACATCGTTACTGAAAGTACTAAAAAACGTGGCTTGAATGCCGAGCTGACTGGAGGAAGCTATAATACTTTCGGGCAGTCGGTTTCGGGCAACCTGGGTAGCGGTAAGTTTCACACTTTCGCTTCTGTTTCGCACAAAAGCAGCGATGGGTATATGCCCAATACCGATTTTGATTTGAGCAGTGCCTTCATTCAATCCGGTTTACAAACAAAGAATGCCGGCAAGTTTGATTTGCAACTGGCAGGACAACTGAAAGATTTTGGGGCAAATAGCTTTTATTCGTTAGCATACCCCAATCAGTTTGAAAGCTCTAAAACTTTTATGACGGCTTTAAATTGGTCGATAGTAAAAGGAAACTGGACATTAAACGCACAGACTTATTGGCGTCGTCATCATGACAGGTTTGAATTGATTCGCGATTCCATTTCTGTAAAACCAGTCTGGTATAAAACACATAATTATCACATGACTGATGTAACCGGTGGAAAAGCTTCGGCGGCTTATTTGTCGAAGCTGGGAAAAACAACACTGGGTGTAGATATTCGTAATGAGCATATTTTTAGCAATGTATTAGGAGTGGCAATTGACTCCATGCGTGCCCCGTTGGAAAAGAATGGTTTCTTTACTAAAGAGAATAACCGACTGATAGAAACGGCCATGCTGGATCATTCTCTGAAAATCAACAAGTGGTATTTGTCGGCTGGAGCTGCAGTAACCAATTCTACTACATTTGGAGTCAATGGGTTTGGTGGGATTGATATTGCTTACGAGTTCAATGAGAATGTTCGGGTATTTGCTGATGCTAATTCCGCCGTTCGCTTGCCAACTTTTACCGATTTGTATTATAAAAGTGCTACACAAATAGCCAACCCAAACCTGCAACCCGAAAAGTCCCAAACAATTGAAGTGGGAACAAAGGTGTTGCAATCGAACTGGAAGTTGGATGCGACAGTCTTTTATCGCATGGGCCAGAATGTGATTGACTGGGTGCAATTGCCTGCTGAAACTGTTTGGAATAGTAAGAATCTAACCAATGTAAATGCTTTAGGAATGAATTTATCTGTTGTGCATTATGTTGAAAATTCTGTGATAAAAAAGGTATCCACAAGCTATTCTTATCTTCAGATGGATAAGTCGGCAGAAAATTATATCTCTAAATATGCGTTAGACTATCTGAAACATAAATTTATTGTTTCAGTAGATTATCAATTGCTCAAATCGCTGTCTGCGTCATGGACAGGTTCTTATTTAGTGAGATCGGGCACTTATACCTTGCCATCTACAACAGCATTACAAAATTATCAGCCCTATTTCCTGCTTGACGGAAAGTTGGTTTGGTCTGAAAAGAAGTATGACTTTTTTGCTTCGGCAAATAATGTATTCGATACAAAGTACTTTGATTATGGCGGATTAACTCAGCCCGGAGTCAATTTTAATGTGGGTGTGAGATTAAAACTGTAGATGATTTGGGAGGGCGGAATTCCGATTCCGCCAGTTCGGATGCAAATAAAAAAACGGCTGTCCAGTAACTATTGGGCAGCCGCTTTTACTTAAAGCCCCTTCATGGGTTTGGGGTTATTCTTATCTAGCAAACCACAGTTGGTTTGATTTGTTTGAAAAAGTCATTTCCTTTGTCATCTACCAGGATAAATGCAGGGAAGTTTTCCACTTCAATTTTCCAGATAGCTTCCATGCCTAGTTCAGGCCATTCGAGGCATTCTACCTTTTTGATGTTTTGTTGTGCCAAAATGGCTGCCGGGCCACCGATAGAACCAAGGTAGAAACCGCCGTATTTCTGACAAGCATCCGTTACCTGTTGCGTGCGGTTTCCTTTGGCAATCATAATCATGCTACCACCATTTTCCTGGAACAAATCCACATACGAATCCATACGACCGGCAGTAGTTGGGCCAAACGAACCCGAAGGCATTCCTTTAGGTGTTTTGGCAGGGCCAGCGTAATAAATAGGATGGTCTTTCACGTATTGTGGAAGCGGTTTGCCGGCGTCGATCAATTCTTTGAGCTTGGCGTGGGCGATATCGCGACCCACCACGATGGTGCCGTTCAACGACAAGCGTGTTGCAACCGGATATTTCGACAAGATTCCCAAAATATCTTTCATTGGCATGTTCAAGTCGATTTTCACTGCGTTGCCTTCACCTTCGTTACGTAGTTCTTCAGGTATCAATGCACCCGGATTGTCTTCCATCTTTTCAACCCAAACGCCGTCTTTGTTGATTTTACCTTTGATGTTGCGGTCGGCAGAGCACGAAACGGCCATGCCCACAAAGCAGGAAGCACCGTGGCGCGACAGGCGGATAATGCGAACGTCGTGAGCAAAGTATTTGCCGCCGAACTGGGCACCGTAGCCTGAAGCTTGTGCTTGTTTCAGGATTTTTTGTTCCATTTCCACATCGCGGAAAGCTTGTCCAAGTTCGTTTCCTTCTGTAGGAAGCTCGTCGTAGTATTTGGTCGAAGCCAGTTTCACAGTTTTCATGCAAGCATCAGCCGAAGTTCCGCCAATTACGAAAGCAATGTGGTAAGGAGGACAAGCCGCTGTACCCAATGTTTTCATTTTTTCGGTGAGGAATTTTTCCAGCGAAGCCGGGTTCAACAGCGCTTTTGTTTCCTGGAATAAGTATGATTTGTTGGCCGAACCACCACCT
>DATGXD010000229.1:0-2243 GCA_035299105.1 Paludibacter sp.
GGCGGCATCGACACTGAACGTGCCTTCGGTCACGATTTCCTCGCCTTCGTCCAACCCGCTCAAAACCACGTAGCTGTTGCCAAGCATGGGGCCGAGTTCCACTTCGCGCATTTTAAATTCAATCCCTTCGGCGTCGGGTAATTTAACATATACCACCGACCGCTTTCCCGTCCATAATACCGCCGAACGTGGTATCACCATGTTGTCGCTGTATTGGTTCAGGTTTGCCTTTACAACACCAGTGGCAAACATTTCGGGTTTCAGCATACCGTTTGCGTTATTCAGTTCCACTCGCACTTTGGCCACACGGTTCACCGGGTCGATTACCGGGTCGATAAAGCTGATACGGGCTGTAAAGGTTTTACCGGGCAAAGCCTGCATGTTCATGGTTATGGTATTCCCCACTTTCAGGAAAGGCAGATCGCTTTCGTAGGCATCGAACAGCACCCACACATCCGACAGGTTTGCCACATCATACAGCACAGCGCCTTCCGGAACATGGTCGCCGGTGTTGACTCGCCGGGCAATGACAATCCCCGAGGTGTTGGAATAGACTTCGAAGTTCGTCCTGGTTCGCCCCGAGCGTTCGATTTGCCCGATTTGCCTGTCGGTAAGCATCCACTGCACCAACTTTTCGCGCGCTGCCTCGTAAATTTCAGGCTGCGACTGTTTGCTTTTGGCCGCTTCGAGCAATTCTTGCTGGGCCATTATTAAATCAGGTGAATAAATTATGGCCAACAATTGACCTTTCCGGACATTTTCGCCTGTGAAGTTGATAAACAACTTATCAATCCTGCCGGCAATGTGCGCCACCTGGTTTTGTAACCTCCGCTCGTCGGCCTGCACCTTACCGTACAACCTGACTTCCTTCGCAGGGTTGTGGCTGGTGACAATGGTGGTGGCTACATTGGCCAGCGCGGCAGCTTCTTCCGTGAAATGCACGGCATCGGAGTCGGGCGTGGCCGTATTGGCCTGGTTCAACGGGATTAAATCCATGCCGCAAATCGGGCATTTGCCGGGATGGTCCATTTTAATCTGGGGATGCATGGAACAGGTCCAGATTTCTTTTTTGGACTTGGTTGCAGCATGCTTATACTCCTCGTTGGACACCTTGGGCGAATGGAAGAACAACCAGCCAAGGAATAACCCACCCATAACTAATAATATAGGTCGGAAAAAATTGTTTAAAAATAGCTTTTTCATTTAGTTTATTTTTCAACACAAAGACACAAAGGCACAAAAATAAGTATCTGTTATGTTTCGGGTTCAGTTTTATTCTTTTTTCTACACGAAGACACGATTGAAAAGTTCAATTTTATACTTAATTTGTGTCTTCGTGTTTAATAAATCACTTTTATCTTACCCCCTTTAGGGGGATTTAGGGGGTTTCTCTTATCCTCATAATCCACGCTTTCGCCTGGTTAAATTGCACCAACGCTTCCACCTGTTTCAGTTCGTAATCGAGCAATTGTTGCCGGATGCGCAGGATATCGCTTAAACTCCCTGCCGACGAAAAACCTTTAATGGAAATATCGAGTGATTTCCGGGTCAACTGGCTTTGGGTGGCATACAGTTTCATGCGGCGTTGCGCATCGTTGTACGATTGCAAGGCTTCGAAATATTCGGTTTGCAAGGCATTGACCGTTGCCTGGTAGCTGTATTCCGATGCTTTTTTCATCAGGTTTGTTTCGGCCTGCATGGCCTTGTACTTCTGGCGGTAAACAGGCAGGGTAACGCTTACCATGGGCATAATCATATCCTCTCCATTCATGGGCGAAGCAGACATTCCGCTTTTACTGATAACCGAATAATTGAGCCCCACTCCCACCATCGGAAGTCCCATTTTTTTCTGCATGCGGCTACGGGCTGCCAGCGATTGCTGTTCGTAGTGCAACATCCCCAACATGGGATTCCGGCTAAACATCGAATCGTTTACCGACAACCAGGCAATATCCAGCGGTTCTTCGGCCAATACCTGCAAGGTGTCGACCGACGTTCCCAGCGGACGGTTCAATAAGTTGTTGAAGCGTGCCGCTGCAACCTGCTCTTCGTTTTTGAGGGCGGCAATATTATCCTTCAATCCGGCCAGTTCAATCTGCACCTGGTAAACTTCCGATAAGCCCGAAGTTGCGCCCGGACTTGGATTCATGGAAGCAGATCCCATCGAATTACCGGCCTGAGAAGGGCGCGAAGCAGGGGAAGTCCCCGTATTGCCTCCCATGGAATTCATGCCCGGACTCCCG
>DATGXD010000230.1:0-11641 GCA_035299105.1 Paludibacter sp.
GAACACGAAACTGGACCGATGTGCGCCAGTTCAACCTCATGTTCTCGACCGAAATGGGTTCGACAGCCGATGGGGCCATGAAGATTTACCTCCGCCCGGAAACGGCACAGGGCATTTTCGTGAACTTCCTGAATGTGCAGAAAACCGGCCGCATGAAGATTCCGTTTGGTATCGCTCAGATTGGCAAGGCATTCCGTAACGAGATTGTCGCCCGCCAGTTTATTTTCCGCATGCGTGAATTCGAACAAATGGAAATGCAATTCTTTGTTCGTCCCGGTGACGAAATGAAATGGTTCGAACACTGGAAGACCTTCCGCCTGAAATGGCATAAAGCCCTTGGTCTCGGCGACCACAAATACCGTTACCACGACCACGACAAGCTGGCTCATTATGCCAACGCAGCCACCGATATTGAATTCGAAATGCCGTTTGGTTTCAAGGAAGTGGAGGGAATCCACTCGCGCACTGATTTCGACCTGGGCAGCCACGAAAAATATTCGGGTAAAAACATTAAATATTTCGACCCCGAACTGAACCAGTCATACGTGCCTTACGTAATTGAAACATCGATTGGTGTCGACCGCACGTTCCTTTCAATCATGGCGGCTTCGTACAACGAGGAAGCCCTCGAGGGAGGCGACAGCCGTGTGGTGCTTTCGTTGCCGCCGGTGCTTGCTCCGATTAAAGCAGCCATTATGCCGTTGGTGAAGAAAGATGGCCTGCCCGAGAAAGCCCGTGAAATTATGGACGAACTCAAGTTCGATTTCAAATGTGCTTACGATGAAAAAGATTCCATAGGTAAACGTTACCGCCGGCAGGATGCGATTGGAACACCATTCTGTATCACGGTCGACCATCAAACCACCCAGGACAACACGGTCACCATCCGTTACCGCGACACCATGTCGCAGGAGCGTGTGGCCATTGCCGATTTGCACAAAATCATTGGCGATGCAGTGAACATGAAAAATTTGTTTAAGAAGATTGTAGGGTAAATTTTTTATTGGAAATAAGAAAACGGGATGACTTGCCAGTCATCCCGTTTTTGTTCCGGCCTTTTGTGGTTGGCTGAAATTATTTTAATAGGTGGTTCTTATTCGACAATTATCTTTTTGTTAAATAACCCTTGTCCTGTTTGCACGGAAACTATGTAGACTCCAGAGGGTAAATTGGTGCTGAAACTATTCTCGCTCAGTTTCTTATCAAGCATGCAATGGCCTAATATGCTGTAAATGCGGACAGTTGCAGATGTCTCAATGTTGTTGACAACCAGGGTGCGCCCTTTAATCGTCAGGTCAAGGTTTTCGTCGAATGAATTATCGACAGCATCGACTATATTCGTGTACCCATAATAGTTGGTGTTGTTGAACCGCACCTGGTATGGCCATTGTTCATCGTTTGCATCGTTATCGTCCCATGCGTGACGCCAGTGTGTAGTTGGGGCACCGGAAACAACTAACCACAATTTATCGCAATTGGCCGGACAATCGAAACTGATACTTCCTTTCCCGGCATTATCCGACATGCTTCCTGATTTTATATCGCCGTAAAGACGGGTTCCGTCCTTAAGTAACGCAACAAATCCGTATCGCCAACCCGCATAAGCCACATAATTTTTACGGAAACCATTGGTTCCCGCCAATCCTTCGAAGTTTGCCGTAACAGTTTTGGCAGTCAAAGGCGCGTTGACCCGGATAATATTATGCCCGTAATTTTCGAGGCACACGGTAGAATCGACTCTCCAGACATAATTTCCGGTATTGTTCATTTTGGTCTGGGTACGCGAAGTGATGTAACTCGCGCCATACGATTTTAACGCCGGGATATCCCAGGTTGCAAACCGTGCGGCGCAATCCCACATTTCGTCGTTGAATTTTGTTTGGGTGATTACATTTAATCGTTTATAGGCTTCTACGGGATCTTCGGGTTTAATGGATTTGTTCCACAACCTGCCTATCATATCCATTCCATGCAGGTAGCACCAATAATCCTGAACGAAAAAGTCGTTATACCGGTAAGTTTCGTTCAGTATGTTCTTATGTGCATTGCTCAGATATCCGGAGAACCATTCATTTGTGAATTGTTGGGTTGGGAAAACCTTGTATGCCTGCCATTGGGCACATTGTTCCCACCAGCCGTTGCTCCCCGAAGCGTTGCTCCCAAAGCCGTACATCCACCCGTTCGAATCGTTGTTGTCGCAGTGGGTCTGGTACTGGAAGCAATGCCCAACTTCATGGGCAATGGTCTGGCCACCACGCGAGTTTAGCGCCGAGGGGGTCAATGTGAGTAATCCGATGATATTGTCCACGCCCGAGCCGGAGGCTTCCCAATCGGTGGAATAGCGCAGGCGGATAATCATTTTGTATGCATCGGTTTTGGACGATCCCCTCGTAATGAATTTCAACGAGTCGGCGTAGAACAGGAAGCACTTTTCGGCGAGAGCCAAGCAATCATCAACAGTAGCACCCGGGTTGTTGCCGAAGCCCGGCTCCCAAAACAATATCCAGTTTTTCGATTGCTTGCTTCGTTCTATCGACCAGTTGTTGGAGCTGCTGTAAATGTCGCCCATCATCCAGCTGGGGTTATAGATTTGTTTCCCGACACTACGTGTGGCTGCAACAAGCGTTGACGTGGCGCTATTGATTCCTGTCAGGGTCAGGTCGAGGTCGTTGTAACTGAGTGTGGCCGCACTGATGGCATTTTGCAATTTGGTGGTTTCATCCGCTTTTTCGAGGAAAGTGAGAATGAGGTTTGCATCATTGATTGCTTTTTGCAGTTTGGCATAAGTGGCCAATGAGGTGTAAGCCGTGTTGATGGCAGCATCAATGGCAGTTTTTGCAGCCGACAAGTCAGCATCTATCAACGGATTGGCCGAGGCAGCCGCCTGAGATTGTGCAACGGCAGTATTCAGGCCGTTGGTTGCTGAATTCTGGATATGCAACGTAAGGAGACCTTGTGCTTCGGCAACCCGGTTGCTGAGAGCCAATGCCCGGTCGTTCAGGTCCGCTTTACCCAGGTATTCCAGCTTGAAATTATCGAACAAAGCCCAGTAGCCGGTTTGCTGGAAATCCGATTTGGCCCCGATTGTGAGTTTTCCACCTTCATCCAGGAAAATGTTCGGTACGGCCATGTCGTAATAGCTCGTGGAGGTATTGGCCAACATGGTTTCGGCGGCGGCCATGGTGTTTGCATACCCATTGGACGAGCCTGTGCCGGAGTAGGTGTGTTTGTATAATGAATTGAAAGGAATGTTGACTCCCGAGTAACCTGGCGATTCGGCATACAATTTCGCATAAATGGTTTCTGTCCCGGCTTTGTAGGCTGCTCCACTGTCGTTCGGTTTGGGGCGTTCGAAGCCTTTGGCATTCAGGCGGTATTTCCCGGCGGGGAGCCCGCTGATAGTTTGGTGCATGTCGAAGGTTGTCTGGTAAAATTCCACTTCGTGGTAATTTGCCGTTCCGGCACCTTCCCACCCGGTTGTATCATTGTTGTCGAAGCCCTGATTCTTAATGAAACTTGTCATGTCCAACGGGTTTCCGGGCGAAGCATTGGCGTATTTATATGTCTGAATGGCTTTTTGCAAGTTCGTAACGGCGGTTGAAACTTCGGTAGGCGAAGTGCTGTTGAGGTAGCCCTGCGCTGTGGTGATGGCGGTTTGCAAATCGGTCGCACCTTCTGCATCGGCTTTGTAAAGGGCCTGTGCCTGGTTAATGAGGGTTTGCAGTGCATCGGTGCCGACCACTTCGACAGCTTCGTGCAGCATGAAATCATCAAATCCAAGCCTGTTGTCGAGCCAGCGGAAACGAGCCATGATGTAACTGTACGCCGGGTTTGTATTGGTGAAATATATAAAATTCTGGGTCCATGCGCTATTTCCGCTCACTGTGGCGCTGTTTAGCAGGATGCTGGGTTCGGATGGGGATGTTTTGTCGTTTGTACACGATATTTTCAAGTACGATTCGCTCCCTGCGGCCGTGGTGGTGCTCAGGTATTTCACCTGGTAGGCAAAAAGGTATGTCTTGCCCGACCCAATAGCCCAGCCTGTACCGATTGAACCCGGGGAACTCGAATTCTCGCTGGCTAATCCCACCAAGTATTTCGAATTGCCCACACCGCCTGTGGTTGGAATGCTGAACTTGTCGGTGGTGAGTGTGGCGGCCGAGGGAGTGGCATCTGTCCAGCCTGTGAACCCGTTTTCGAAACCGGGATTTGTGATTAAGTTGGCGCTAAGCAGCTTGAATCTACGGCCGTTGATCGTTATTGTGTCGCCTTGGTTTGCACCTTGCACAAAGAAAGAAATGGATGAGAACAATAATAGGAGTGAGTCCCGAAGTAATTTTTTCTTCATAATATTTTTTTTTTATGGTTGTTCGACTTAGGGCGGATATATCCGGGTTGGTTCTAATGCAACATGATAATTAAGTAGTTGTATAAAAAACAGTTACGGGTTACGGGTCTATTTTTTTCTGGCGGTAAAATGGCAGGAAAAAATCCACCACGTTTTGTTGCCGCTTTATTGACCCTGCCAGGCCAAAGGTAGAAACAAAATCCAGAAAAAAAGAGCAAGAAATAATCAAAAGGTATGGCGATTCACGCAAAAAGAGGCCATGGATTAGTTTTCTTCCTTGACTTTCTTCATGTAGTCTTTTGGGGCCATGCCAAATTCTTCCTTGAAACATTGCCTGAAATAAGCGGGTGTGCTGATGCCCACCTTGTAAATGATTTCGGCAATAGTATATTTACAGCTTAGCAGGAGTTTCTCGGCATTCCGCATGCGTATTTTCCGGATATATTCGTTGACCGACAGGCCTGTAAGCATTTTTATTTTCCGGTATAGACTGGAATGGCTCATGTTCATTTGTTCCGAAATCTGGGCGATGTTCAACTGTTCAATCTCCAGGTTTTCTTCGATAATCCCCGTCAGCTTTTCAAGGAATTCGTTGTCCAGTTTGCTGATTGAATCCATTACGATAGCATGTTTGCTTACTGGAGTTGAAGAAAACATCTGGGATATTTTCTTCCGGGTTTCGAGCAGGTTGCTTACCCGGCTTCGTAGCAAATTGCCGCTGAATGGTTTTGTCAGGTACGAGTCGGCTCCTACATTGTACCCTTCGGTTTTGTCCTGGAGCGAGCCTTTGGCGGTGAGCATGATAATGGGGATATGGCATGTGCGGACATCCTCTTTCAGTTTCTTGCATAATTCGATGCCATCCATTACAGGCATCATGATGTCGGTGATAATGATGTCGGGTATTTTGTCGAGGGCAATCTGAAGCCCTTTTTTCCCGTTTTCGGCAACAAAAACATCGAAAGACGAAGTGAAGCTGTCGCGTATATATTCGTTTATCTCCGGGTTGTCTTCCACTACCAGCATGAGCTGTCGGCTTTCGGTATGTATTTCGAGTTCGGCTTCGTCTATTTCAACTTCTTTTTGCTGAACCTGGATTGCATCGGGATAGGTGTTGTTGAGTTGCAATTGGACGGTAAACGTTGTTCCTTTGTTTATTGTACTGTCAACTGTTATTTCTCCTTGGTGTAAATCGACCATGTTTTTTACCAGCGATAGCCCGATTCCGGTTCCCGACATTTGGTGTTCGCCCTTAACTTGGTAGTAGCGGTCGAAAATGCGTGGCAGCGCCTCGGCTGGAATCCCCACGCCTGTGTCGGATACGCGGATTTCCACACAGGGTTTGTCTGTTTCTGTTCTCGGTTTTAATTCCAGGGTAATGCTTCCTTTCAATGTGTATTTTATGGCGTTCGAAATCAGGTTGTCGAGAATGATGGTGATTACTTCGGTGTCGAAGTACATTCCCACGGGGGCATGCGGCAATACAATGTGGAAGTTTATTTTCGGGTTCTGGTTCAACTCTTTGTATTTCAACCCGATTTCCCTGACCAAACCCGCAATATCCCCTTTGTGCACGCTTAACCGCCGGTTTCGGGTCTCCGACTTCCGGAATTCGAGTATCTGGTTGATCAGGTCGAGCAGGCGTTTGGCGCTTCGGTGGATGGAGTTGACCTTCTTTTTTTGTTGTGGTTCCATGGTCGGATCGCCTGCCAGGTCTTCGAGCGGGCCGATAATGAGTGTGAGTGGCGTACGAAGCTCATGCGCGATATTGGTGAAGAACCGTAGCCTTTCATCGTTCATTTCCTGTTCTTGCAAATGGTCCTTTTTTTCGAGGTAAAGCGAATTCTCCAAGTCGAGTTTCCGTTTGTAGAAGCGGGTCAGGTAATAGGCCATGACAATAGCGATGATGACATAAACCAGTTTTGCCCACCACGAGAACCAGAAGGGCGGATGGATTACAATGGTGGTGCTTTGGTATTCTTTAGGCCATTCGTTGTTGCGAAGCCTGCACTTAAGGTTTAGCGTGTATGTCCCCGGGCGGAGGTTGCGGAATGTCAGTTCCTTGTTGTCCAGTATATTAAACCAGTTTTCGTCCAGTCCCTTCAACTGGTACGAGAATTCGGCCTTTTTGTTCAATGAAAAATCGGGAATACTGAACGAAACCGTGAACGTGTTCTGGTTGTGGTTGAGTTCGATTTCTTCTTTAACGGGAATGTCCGAGAAGCCTCCTGAGTAGTCAACGTTTTTATCGGCCACGGAAAAGCTGCTGATAACAATCGATGGCAGTTTCTGGTCGGGGAAAGGGGTAAGGGCATTGAACCAGCAAACCCCGTTTTGCGAACCAAAATACACAGTCCCATCGGCCGACGTGGTTACGGCGGCGTTCATGTAATCGCCCAGGGGGATGCCGTCCAGTTTATTGAAGTTGCGGACTTTCATTTTGGCTACATTCAGGTGGCTGATGCCGTTTGTGGTGCTGACCCAAATGTCGTTCGGGGTTGCCCCTTCGGTAATGGCGTGGAAATAGCAGTCGGCAAAACCTTCTTTCAGGCCGAGCTTCTGATAGGTTGTATCCCTGCACGACCTGAACAGGAGCAGGTTATAGCGGGTGCCGATCCAGATCCGGTTTTTGGAGTCCTTGTAAATGTGGTTCACCCCATAAACCACATCGCCGGGCGGATAGTGATGGATTCTGCGGAACGAGGGGTTGAACACGCAAAGCCCGCCCCCGAGCGTGCCCACCCATAGGTTCCCGTCGCTGTCTTCCACCACGCTCCGGACCACATTGTCGGTGAGCCCTGTCCTGTCTTCGGCAAAGTGGGGTTTTATTTCCCTGGTTGCCATGTTGTAGCTGAACAATCCGTTGTCGGAGCAAATCCAGATGTTTCTCCTCGAATCTTCGTAGAAGCTCCGGATACGCCCATCTGCAGGTTTGAACCCTGGAAGTTGGGCAAATTGCTTCGATTTTGCGTTGAAAACCACAATGCCGCCATCTACATTCCCAAACCAGAGGTTTTTTTCGGAGTCGGTGAATGAACAGGAAATATTGTCGGACACGATGCTGTTTTGCCGGTTGAAATTCTTGATTCTAATGTTGTTGTTGAACACATCAATGCCTTTTTCCTCGGTGCCGACCCATAGGTTCCCGGCGTTGTCGAGGCAAAGCCCCGATACCAGTTTGTTGCTCAGGCTCGAAGGGCTGTTTTTGTCCGGGTTGCAGGATATTTTGTTGAAGAAATCGGGTTTATTCTGGATAAAATTCACCCCGCCTCCCGAAGTCCCCACCCATATATTTCCATAGGAGTCTTGCTTGATGGAATAGATATAAGCATTCGAAAGCCCATTGGGGCTGTCGAGTACCGGAACGTGCTGGAACGAGACTTTTTCGGGGGTATTGAACATTTCGTCTTCGTAATTCAGGATGCTCACCCCGCCGGTGCTTGTTCCTATCCAGATACTGTTGTTGTTTATCTCGGTAATGCACAGGATCCTGTTCCCGGAGAGTGAATTCGGGTTGGCCGGGTTTTTACGAAACGCGATGAACTTGCCCAGGCGCGGATTGAACAGGGCAAGGCCTGAATTGGTGCCCACCCAGACCCGATCCTTGCTGTCGATAAAAATGCAGTTCACGAAATTGTTGGGGATGGAATTGGGGTCTTTGCCGTTTGCCGAGAAATTTACGGCTGTGCGTTCCTTGATGTTGATAATGCTCATCCCGTTATTAACGTGCCCCACGTACAAATGCCCTTTCCGGTCGTCGGTGGCGCACCAGTTGTAATTGCTTTTCAATCCCTTGACATTCGATTGGTTGAAGTGGGTGAATTGCCCGTTTTTTTTGTCGAGGTGGTCAATCCCCGCGTTGTATGTGGCAAACCAGATATTGCCCGCCGGGTCGTCGGAAATACCGGTCACGCCGTTGCTGCTGATTGAATTGTTGGTGTTGTTGCTGGTGTAGTATGTGAACTTGTTCGTGTCGTAATCGTATGCGTTCACGCCGTTTCGTTCCGTGGCTATCCAGATGATGTTGTCGTGTTTGTCGGCAAAAACCGGATTAAGCTCATTGCTGTTGATTGTGTTGGATTCGAGTGGGGAATGTGTGAAAACGTTCATCCGGTTGCCATCAAACCGGTTGAGCCCGGAGCGTGTCCCGAACCACATGAAGCCTTTCCGGTCCTGCACAATACTATTGACATTATCGTTTGAAAGCCCTTGTTCTACAGTGAGTTTCTTTATGGTTGATGCCGTTGCCGCCAAACAGGGCAAGACAACTATCAAGGCATTCAGGATGAGTTTTTTCATGGAGAGTTATGATTTGATTTCAAAAATACATAAAAAACACACAACCCGTGCCTTGAAAGTGCTTTTGACGAATTAGTCAATCCATTATGCTGAAATTGTTGATTACATGAGTTATGAATTAGTTCTATTTTTGACAACGAAAGAAACTTCAAAAAAAACGACAGGCAAGAAGAAACCAATTAACCGCTATATTATGGAACACGTTACAGTAAAAAAGAATTTTGTAGTACAGGCAACACAGATTGTTGAGAAGAAGGTTTTCCTCGAAAATTACAATCTCGAGATGTTTGCAAGTGATTTGTTTATGAGCAAATCGAACCTGAACAGGAAAATAAAGGTAAGCACCGGCTTGACACCCGTTGAGTTTATCCGGAAAGTGCGGTTTGATTACGCATTCAGGTTGCTGAAGGAAACCGACTTAAGCATTAAAGAAGTAGCTTATTCTTCGGGATTTAACGACCCGAAGTATTTTACCCGTTGTTTTAAGAAAACCTACGGTATTTCGCCCAAGGATTATAAAAACAACCTCAGCAAGAGCGTGGGCTACCTGTGGAATAATTTCAACCTGAATTAAAAGGGTATGGATTGTGTGGACACAAAAACGGTTGGATCTGTCACGGGATTCAACCGTTATATTTTACAATCCAGAAATAGTGTTGGCGGGTATTACCACATCATTTATTACGTTGTAAGTCGTTGCTCAATCGCATGAATGTGTGGCTTTGGCTCCTGTTTTTTCCAAAAACGCAAAACTTTTTAACATGAACAAGCTTGTTGCGGAATTCACTTTAATCTTGTTCCTATTTGTTTCGAACGTGGCTCTCGTCCGTACTCAAAACGCCCCAACTCCAACTAAACCTGATGGCCGGGTGTTCGAACTTGATAAACCGGACTACAAGTTAAGCCCGCATACCGGGATGACCCGCCAGCATTGGAAAGATGCGGCATTGTACATGCTCGAGGGCGCATTTGGATATATCCGCCAATTGGACGACCCGATGAAGTTTCCAAAACAGCCGGGCATAAGTTACCCCCGCAGCCCGGACCAAATCCCAACCGAAAAGCTCGAAGGACTAAGCCGAACCCTGTTTGTGGCGGCACCGCTCCTGAAAGAAAACCCCGAACTTGTTGTTAACGATATTAAGGTGGCCGATTATTACCGCCATCAATTATGCAACCTCATCAATCCTTCAAGTCCATCGTTTATAAAACATCGTGCCAAGAACGGTGGTCCCCACCAGAATTTGGTTGAATTTGGAGCCATGGCTATCTCGATGAGCGTTATCCCCGATGTGCTTTGGAAACCGCTTCCCCAAAACCAGAAAGACTCTTTGGCTGCATTGATGCTCAGCTACGCCGATGGCCCCACGGTGGATTCGAACTGGAAGTTTTTCAATATATTTGTTTTGAGCTTTTTCAAGGACCAGGGATACGCCGTAAATGAAAAGTTGTTGCTGGAATACCTGGATAAAACGCTCCTGCATTACCGCGGGGAAGGGTGGTACAACGATAGCCCCGCTTACGATTATTACAGCATGTGGGCTTTTCAGATGTACGGCGTGCTGTGGGCGGAGTATTACGGCAATAAATATTATCCCGAGCGGGCTAAGAAGTTTATGTCTTATTTCGCCGACCTGAAGTCAAATTATCCATATTTGTTTAGCCGCGGTGGGAAAATGATTATGTGGGGGCGGAGCATTTCGTATCGTTATGCTTCGGTAACTCCATTTCCGCTCATGGGATTTGAAAACTCCCCCGGGACCAACTATGGCTGGATGCGGCGCATCGCTTCCGGCACTTTGCTACAGTTTTTCCAACACCCTGGTTTTATGAAGGATGGAGTTCCAACGCTTGGTTTTTATGGACCGTTTGAGCCTGCTGTTCAGATGTATAGCTGTAGGGGCAGTGTGTATTGGGGTGGGAAGGTCTTCCTCGGGTTGTTGGTTCCGGCCGATAATCCTTTCTGGACGGCTGTTGAGAACGAAGGAGACTGGGAAACAAAACTTGTTAAAGGGGAAGTTTATAATAAGTTTGAGCCGGGATCAAAAATACTGGTTACCGATTATCCGAATATTGGTGCATCGGAAGTGCGCGCATGGTGCCACGAATCAGTGGCGGCCGACTGGCAGAAGTTCCGGAGTACGGAAAATTATAACCGCTTGTCTTACAACAGTGCATTCCCATGGCAGGCAGATGGGCAAAATGGAGAAGTGGCCATGAATTATGTTGTTAAAAACAGGAATGGCAACTGGGAGGCACTCCGCCTCTTTACTTTCAGAAAGTTTGAGAACGGCACTTACTACCGGGATGCCGAATTGGAAACCAACAAGGATATCCAATTCAAACTGGCGGACATTCCATTGCCAAACGGGATTTTAAGGGTGGATAAATTGCTTAGTCCCGATTCCGTGGAATTGCGCTTGGGTCATTATTCATTGCCTCAGTTCAAAGAACCAATGAAAGAAGAGATTCGAAAGGTGGAGGGACATCAGGTTCGAATCATCAACAATGGCGTTTACCAATTGGCAATGGTTTCCTTAAGCGGGTGGGAGGCGATGGAATTTGTACATGCCACAGGACTGCACCCCGAAAGCGACCAAAGCGAAGTAATCGATGTGTCCGACAGATTTACGGCGGGTGCAACCAATCAAAAAGCATATGTCACATTAATGCTTTGGAAAAAGGCAGGTGAAAAGTGGACGAATGGGGAGTTGCTCCCGGTAAAGAAGATACACTGTTCTGCAATAAAAAACGACGTGACCATATTATTCCGAAGCGGGGAGAAAAAAGTGGTGGATTTTGATTAACCCATGCATGAAAACACTGGAAGCAAGGCTTCCTTTGCGAGGGAAAATTTTTCGTGCTAAGCCCGCGGAGTTTACAAAGCTAACTGCATAGTTTGCTTAGCGAGGGTTTCGCTCCCAGAGAAACCCTCGCTTGGAACCATTCCCACCTAAAATTCCCGAACCAAAACGTATTCAAACCCGGGCAGGA
>DATGXD010000231.1:0-29361 GCA_035299105.1 Paludibacter sp.
TATCGCCTCGTAGTACCCTCCTACCCCATCCACTACCGTAATGGCATCACCTGTTTGGAGCCGGAGGACCCTGACAGCATGCTGCGATTCTTCCTCGGGAAGAACATTCTCAACAAGCGGATTGGGTGCGTAGAAAAGTGACATGGTCCTTAACCCCCGAAGGGGATAGAATGCGCCCCAAAACCCGATAAGATTCAGAAGCTGGTTTAAACATAGTAATTGTAAAGAAAATAACGGCTAGCGGTATAGGGCGTGGCAGTCTTTCGAACAAATGCCCTGCAGCACCTGTTAAGGCCAGTTGTTTTTTATTTTGATTCCTTCCCATTCGTGCTTTAAGATACTATAATAAATTGTATCTCGCCTCCTGTTATGCGCCATTAAAGTATGACTCCTTAAAACACCTTCTTCGAATGCTCCAATCCGTTTCAAGGCATTTCTGGCCGGCTCATTCAAAATATCAGTTTTAAATTCGACACGTTCGCAACCAAGTTCCTCGAAACAATACTTAAGAAGCAAGTATTTTACCTGGTCATTTATCCCTTTACCTTGAAACTTTCTTCCAAGCCATGTCCATCCAACTTCTACTCGTTTATCTCGCTCAGATATGTTTCCAATACTGGTTGAGCCAACTAGTGAATTTGTTTGCTTGTCAATTATTGAGAAAGCCAGCCTTTTTTTGTTTTTTATTTCCTGTTCCCCTGTCTCAATCCAGCTTCGGAGTACAGCCTCATTTGACAAATCACTTGTAAAATACATCCACAAATCTTTATCTACAGCTATCTCAATGAACCCGGCATAATCATCCAGTCCCATGGGTCTTATTAAAACCTGGTTCGTCTCCAACACCTTATTAAAATCTATCATTTTAAAATCAATTCTAAGGTCATATTGTATCCATTGGGAGTCCCTGGTCCTAACATCCGGATAAAACATCCTGGTTCTCCTCAGGTTTATCTCCTTGCGAAGGAAGGGTTGGGGAGTTTGGGAATCTATTCTTAATAGATTTCCCCTTTTGCAGCCAGCAAGGTGTTTTGCATAAGTGCAATACGTGTCATTAAACCAACACCACCGGGCACAGGTGTAATAAACGAACATTTTGGAGCCACTTCGTCGAATTTCACATCGCCTTTGAGTTTAAAGCCCGACTTTGTTTCCGTCGAAGGCACGCGGGTTGTTCCCACGTCAATAATAACAGCACCATTTTTTACCATATCGGCAGTCAGGAATTCAGGTTGCCCGAGCGCGGCAATGATGATGTCGGCCTGCAGGCACATTTCCTTCAGGTTTTTAGTGCGGCTGTGGCAAACTGTTACGGTGGCATCGCCCGGATAGCCTTTTTGCATCATCAGGGACGCTGCTGGCTTTCCAACGATATTGCTTCGACCGATAACCACGCAGTTTTTACCGGAAGTTTCAATTTTATACCGCTTGATTAATTCCATGATACCTGATGGTGTAGCCGAAACAAAACAAGGCAACCCGATAGACATACGCCCTACGTTCACAGGGTGAAACCCGTCCACATCTTTCCGGTAATCAATGGCCTCGGTCACTTTTTGTTCCGAAATGTGCTTGGGCAAAGGCAATTGCACGATAAAACCGTCAACATCAGCATCGTTGTTCAGTTTATTTACTTCGGCCAACAGGGTTTCTTCGGTCACATCGTCTTCGAAACGAATCAATGTGGATTTAAAGCCGCAGTCGCCACAATCTTTTACTTTGCCGGCTACATAGGACTCACTTCCTCCATCGTGCCCTACAATGATGACCGCCAGGTGGGGGCGTTTTTTACCGTTGGCAACCATTGCCTCCACATCCGTGGCAATTTCTTTTTTTATCTGCTCCGAGATAGCTTTACCATCAATTAACTGATACATCGTATTTTTAAATTTAATATAATAAACATATTGACAACCGGCATTTTGAGATGCTGGCATTTTTGATGGGACTGACAAGAAAACTTTACAATCATCTCATTGCCACATCATCACATCCACATATCATTTACCTCCTTTTCCCCATTTTCAGTTTCCCATGCTGCATGGTGGCCATTTTCATCATCTTGCTGGTCTGGTCGAACTGTTTCAGCAGGCGGTTCACATCCACAATGGTAGTCCCACTCCCACTGGCAATGCGTTGTTTGCGGCTACCATTCAGCACGGCAGGATTGGCACGTTCTTTCGGTGTCATGGAATGGATAATGGCTTCAATTCCCTTGAACGCATCATCGTCGATATCCACATCCTTCAAGGCCTTGCCAACGCCCGGAATCATGGAGGCCAACTCCTTGATGTTACCCATTTTCTTGATTTGCTGGATCTGCGAAAGGAAATCGTCGAAGTCGAACTGGTTTTTGGCAATTTTCTTCTGCAACCGGCGGGCTTCCTCTTCATCGTACTGCTCCTGTGCACGTTCAACCAGCGAAACGATATCACCCATCCCCAGGATTCGGTCGGCCATACGCTCGGGATGGAACACATCCAGCGCATCCATTTTTTCACCTGTACCCACGAATTTGATAGGCTTGTTCACCACCGAACGGATTGAGAGCGCCGCACCACCACGGGTATCACCATCGAGTTTTGTCAGGATAACCCCATCGAAATCGAGCCGGTCGTTGAATTCCTTGGCCGTGTTCACTGCATCCTGTCCAGTCATGGAGTCGACCACGAACAAGATTTCCTGAGGGCTGAGGGCTTTTTTGATGGCGGCAATCTCGGTCATCATCATTTCATCAACTGCCAAGCGTCCGGCAGTATCGACAATCACCACATCGTTGCCATGTTGTTTTGCATATTTAACGGCTGCCTCGGCAATGGCTACCGGGTTCTTACTTTCGAGATCGGAATAAACCGGGACACCAAGTTGTTGGCCAAGTATTTTCAGCTGTTCGATAGCAGCAGGACGGTACACATCGCATGCCACAAGCAAAGGGGATTTATTGCGCTTGGTTTTCAACAGGTTGGCCAACTTGCCCGAGAAAGTGGTTTTTCCCGAACCTTGCAACCCCGACATGAGGACCACAGCAGGTGAACCTTTCAGGTTAATATCCACACTTTGCCCACCCATCAACTCGGCCAGCTCATCGTGGACAATCTTCACCATCAACTGGTTTGGCTTCAACGAGGTTAACACGTTCTGCCCAATGGCCTTTTCCTTTACAGTTTCAGTAAAAGCTTTGGCAATCTTGTAGTTGACGTCGGCATCCAACAAGGCCTTACGCACATCTTTCAGCGTTTCGGCAACATTAATCTCACTGATTTTGCCTTCGCCTTTCAGTATTTTAAACGACCGCTCAAGGCGTTCACTAAGTGATTCAAACATAACTGATTATGAATATTTAATTATCCCCTCCCCTAAAGGGGAACAAAACCACCGGAAAAATTCATTGCTCAAGATAAAAGTTCCCCTCCAGGGGTTAGGGGTTCTTTTTTTGAGTTTGCAAAGGTACAAAAAATCGCTTTAAAATCAAATCCCGGAAAGTTTAGCTACCGCATATGGCTCTTAAAGGTGTGTGCGCTCAACGAAAGCCATCAAATCGGGGAAAAACTGTAAGAAACGGCGTTCAATTTCCCCCTTGTTTTCCTCCAAAAACGAAATGGTTTTCCCGGGGTCGATGGCCGGCACCTTGCGGCGCGACATGATTTCGAGCGAAAACCGCAAGCCTTCGAGTGTCCTGTACTGCATAAGCCTGTTTGTACTTATAAAATGGAAGATAAAAGACCTGACCCGGATCGGCAGGTAAGCATAATTCAACAGGGCTGCCAAATAAAACCGGGTTGCATAAAACCGAAGCGAGTGCCCGGCATACCGGTGAATGTTCACAGCGAGGAAATAATCGAAATACATGTCGAGGACAATTCCGGAATAGCGGCCAAACGCGGGGCGTATAAAAGCTTTTGCCCCGACTACAACCTCGTGCGAATCGGTATATGAATCGATAAGGCGGTGTAATCGAATGCCTTTCCTGATGGAATCAGGATAATCGTCGAGTTTGCTTCCCTTTACAAAATCCCCAATAAAATTCCCCACCTGGATCCGCAAGTTATTGCCCGACAAGAAAATATGTGCGAGGTAATTCAAAATCCAATAATTTAAAACAGCAACAAAGGTAATAAAAATGACTGGCGCCACACAATAGCAACATGCACAAAACAATAGGCTGTGTCGCATGCTTGGAAAGCGGCAATACAGCGTTTTAACATTATTCGCATACATGTGCAGCACCAACAAATTTGTTAATACTCCACATTATCCAAGACAGCCCATCAAATTTAACGCTATTTTTTTCTCCATTATTTGTATTTATTACATATTTGTAGTCAAAATATAAAATACCATGAATTTAATTGAACATCTAAACTGGCGCTACGCCGCCAAACGCATGAATGGAACAGAAGTTCCCCGGGAAAAAATAGAAAAAATCCTCGAAGCAATCCGCCTTGCTCCCACGTCGTACGGGTTGCAGCCATTTAAAGTTATCGTGGTGAGCGATCCGCTCCTGCGCGAAAAAATTTACAACGAAGCCTGCAAGCAGCCCCAGGTGGTGGAGGGATCGCACCTGTTGGTTTTTGCCGCTGTGCGGGACATTCAGAACGAACACATTGACAACTATGTGGATTTGATTGCAGAAACCCGCGACATGAATGTGGAAAGCCTGAACGCATTCAAAGAAATGATTGGCGGACTTGCTTCCGACACAGAAGAACATAATTTCGTATGGACAGCGCGCCAGGCTTACATTGCCTTTGGAGTAGGGCTGGTGGCGGCCGCCATGGAAAAAGTTGATTCGACCCCAATTGAAGGTTTCGACCACGAAAAAATGGATAAAATCCTGAAACTCAACGAACAGAACCTAAGCGCAGTAAACCTGATTGCACTGGGCTACCGCAACGAAGAACTGGATTATTATCTGAAACTCCGGAAAGTACGTAAAAGCAAGGAACTGCTGTTCGATTTCAGGTAGGCAAATCTGGATAGTAGACGGGTAAACAGGTTGGACAAGGTTTGTTGCCTACCTGTTTACCCGCCCATTCCAATGAACTTTCCCTTATGCCTTTTGTTTGGATATTGTATTCACCTAAAACGTTTATAATATGGAAGCTAAAGGTCTTATTCCATTCATCGTCCTGTTAATCGCCGGAGTGGAAAGCGCAGTTCACGCAAACACCCAGCCAACACAAAAGATCAAGGAAGAAAACGTGTCATATACGGTTGGAAACACGAATTACAAAGGCTATATCGTGTATGATGAAAATATCAAAGAGAAACGTCCGGCAATTTTAGTCGTGCACGAATGGTGGGGATTGAATGAATACCCGAAAATGCGTGCCCGGCAGCTGGCCGAAATGGGTTACATTGCCATGGCAGTGGATTTATTCGGCCAAGGAAAAACAGCCACGAACCCAAAGGAAGCCCAGGCATTGACCGCGCCATTCTATGCAAACCCCCGCTTGGGCAAGACACTCCTTGACCGTGCAGCTGCAAAACTCAAGGAATATCCACAGGCAGACTCCAGCAAAATAATCGCCATCGGTTACTGTTTTGGCGGCTCCGTGGTGTTGAATTCGGCCAAGCTAGGTTCCGATTTCAAAGCCGTGGCCAGCTTCCATGGAGGTTTAAAAGGAGTTCCGCCACGCAAGGATTTACTGAAAGCCAAAATACTGGTGTGCCACGGCGCGAAAGACCGGTTTGTCCCCGACAAAGACGTGAAGGAATTCAAACACCAAATGGATTCCATCCACGCCGACTACAAATTCATCGTGTATCCAAATGCCACCCACGCATTTTCCAACCCGGCTTCGACCGAAAACGGGAAGAAATTCAACATGCCAATCGAATACAACAAGGAAGCCGAACTGAAGTCATGGAATGATTTCAAGGATTTCTTAAAGGCAATTAAATAATCCTTGTATTCCGGCACGGATACTACTGAATGCCCATGCCATCCATTCCGACATTCCTTGGAAGTTCATTGCATTTTAGTGGGAGTGCGACTTTGAGTCGCACTCCCACTTTGCATAGAAATCAAACTTTCGCTTTTGCCAATCAAAAAAAATGAGTATTTTTGCGGCGTAAAAAATGTGGAGAAATTTGGACTGCTTGCAACCACAAAAAAAAATGCTAAATGGTAAATTCATTTCCATCCCTGCAATTTAGTCCCTTTCAAATCTCCATTATTCATTATTAATTCTTAATTATTAATTGTATTATGGGATATTTATTTTCATCAGAATCGGTTTCGGAAGGGCATCCCGACAAAGTAGCCGATCAGATTTCCGATGCCATTCTGGACAATTTCCTGGCCCAGGACAAAAACTCGAAGGTAGCCTGCGAAACCCTTGTAACTACCGGCCAGGTAGTCGTTGCCGGCGAAGTAAAATCAACTGCCTATGTGAACGTGCAGGAAGTGGCACGCGGGGTTATCAACCGCATTGGCTACACCAAAAGCGAATATAAGTTCGATGGCGATTCATGCGGTGTGTTTTCGGCATTGCACGAACAATCGGGCGATATCAACCGCGGCGTGGAGCGCACCGACCCGATGGACCAGGGTGCAGGCGACCAGGGAATGATGTTCGGCTATGCCTGCAACGAAACCAAAAACCTGATGCCAATTGCGCTTGACCTTTCGCATGCGCTGGTCGAAGAATTGGCCGGGATCCGCAAGGAAGGCAAATTCATGACCTACCTCCGCCCCGATTCAAAATCGCAGGTTACGGTTGAATACGATGACAACAACCAACCGGTTCGGGTTCATACGTTAGTGGTTTCGACCCAGCACGACGACTTCATCAGACCTTCGCTCGACAAGACACAGGAACAAGCCGATGAGCAAATGCTCAGCGTTATCCGCGAAGATGTGAAGAACATCCTGATTCCACGCGTGAAAGCCCTGGATGTACAGTTCAGCCAGCTTTTCAAAGACGATTATATCCTGCACGTAAACCCGACAGGCAAATTCGTGATTGGCGGCCCGCATGGCGACACCGGACTTACCGGACGTAAAATCATCGTGGACACCTACGGTGGAAAAGGCGCACACGGTGGCGGTGCATTTTCGGGCAAAGACCCTTCCAAGGTCGACCGCTCGGCTGCATATGCCGCACGGCACATCGCCAAAAACATTGTGGCCGCGGGTCTTGCCGACGAAGTATTGGTGCAGGTTGCGTATGCTATCGGGGTGGCAAAACCCATGAACCTCTACATCAACACTTACGGCACGGCGAAAGTGGACATGAAGGATGGAGAAATTGCAAATAAAATCGAGAAAGTATTCGACATGCGCCCGAAAGCCATTGAAGAACGCTTGCAATTGCGCTTCCCGATTTATGAAGAAACGGCATCATACGGCCATGTGGGGCGTACCCCAAAGACCATAACCAAATGCTTCAGGGATGGCAACGGGAACGACTTCACCGAAACCGTGGAATTATTCACATGGGAAAAAACCGACAAAACAGAAGAAATCAAAGCTGAATTCGGCTTGTAAATAATCTTCATAAAAAAAAATCAAGAGGGTGTCCTAAAAGTCACCCTCTTGATTTTTCCCGACATTCTATGTTGGGCTTACAGCCCGCAAACCTGGGCTAAAACATATAAGCCTTTCAGGCTTTACTTTCCATCTTTGAGGCAGCCTCTTCATTTTTCACAAGAGGCTGTTTGTGGCAGATGGGTTCACCCTTTTGATTAGAGGTACTCCAGCCTGAATTCTTCCCCATCGAAAACACCGTAGGAGTAGATACCGGCAAAATCGCCTAGTATCACCACCCGCTTTTTGTCTTTCAGTTGCAGGTCGAGTGCAATGTGCCGGTGACCGAAAACCAGAAAGTCCACGTCATGCTCCCGGACATACTGCTTGGCAAACACAACCAAATGTTCGTTCTGCTCGCCAAGGAATTTATTCTCTACATGCATGATTTTAAGACGATTGCGTTTCGACCAATTATAACCGAACTCCTGGCCCCAGGTTGGCGGAATAAGCTGGAAAAGCCTTTGGGCAGTGCGGCTATGGAAAAGCGCACGGATAAACCTAAAGCCCTTTTCCCCGACGTTCAGTCCATCGCCATGCGCCATAAAAAAACGTTTGTTTCCCAACTGGACGGTATATGGCTCTTTGTGCACAATGAGGCCAATTTCTTTTTCAAGATAACCAAACGTCCATATATCGTGGTTCCCGATAAAAAAATGTATTTCGATACCGGCATCAGTCAGTTCAGCCAACTTTCCCATGAAGCGGACAAAACCTTTGGGAACAACGGTTTTATATTCGAACCAAAAGTCGAATATGTCGCCCAGCAAGTAAATAGCCTCCGCATCGGCACGGACCATTTCGAGCCAGTCGACCAGCATTTTTTCGTGTTCCCGCGGGTCTTTCACCAGCCTCGAACCCAAATGTGCATCGGAAAGAAAGTAAATCATTAGATTGGTAATGGTTAGTGGTTAATGGCTGCACATTTTACAATCAGGCAATTATATAACATACTGGTATTAAGCGGCACAACTAATGCAATGGGTATGAAAAAGTGGCTTAAGCCAATATAAAGTTTCATTGCATTCCTTTTGTGCAATCCCATATTTATGAATAAAATCGGCTTTGCTCTCCGCGTGACAACCTTCACTTAGCAAAATTAGCAATCGCAGCCTAACTTTTTAATGATTGTTTTGGGAGTACAAATTCGTTTTTACCCCGAGTTAAGTACTTGTAAAATTTACGGCACGGATAGCAAAACTGAAACTCCCTTTCCGATAATATTGATTCGTTCATACTTAGTATTAACCACTAAGCATTATCGTCCACCCCTATCAAAGGAATCCCAGTTCCAACTGTGCTTCTTCGCTCATCATGCTTTTGTCCCAAGGTGGATCGTACACAATGTTGACATCCACACCGGTAACCCCCATCAAGCCTTCGGTTTTCATGCGCACATCTTCCACAATAAAATCCACTGCCGGACAGTTAGGCGCTGTGAGTGTCATGTCGATAGTCAAATGCCCGTCGTCGGCGAGGTCTATCTTGTATATCAATCCCAAGTCGTAGATATTGACCGGGATTTCGGGGTCGAACACTGTTTTAAGCATCCGGACGATATTTTCTTCTGTTTCTAAAAATTCATTCATGATTTAAACAATTTATTTTTTGCGGAAAACCGCCGTATCGATTGTGCAAATTTAATCATATTTATCCTAATGTCAAATCGGGCTGGCATTAACCAGGCCAAACAAGCCAAGCACCTGGCCATGCCGAGGAAATTATTCCGCCACGGCCAGAAGCCCGTCGAGCACAGGATGTGAAGCCGACAATTTCCCATTTACCACCACCACGGTATCCACCTTGGCCTTTGCACAAATTTTGTCATCGCCTTTTCGGTGGATGACCTGGTGGAAAACGTATTTTATACCATCCTTCTGAACCGAAAGCTTGGAAATAAAGGAATCGCCCGACTTAAGCGGTGTTTTGTAAGCAATTTCAATACGGGCAACCATGGCATCCACTCCCTGCTGGTGCAGTTCATCGAAACTGACATTGTTGTCGAGCAAGTACTCGTGGCGGGTGTGTTCGAAGTAGTTCTGGTAAACCGAATTGTTCACAACCCCTTGCAAATCACATTCGTAATCGCGCACTTTAAATTCCAATTCATAAGGCTGGCGGGGATTGCTGCCCACTGTCCCCCTGGCTGGGGAATTTAAATTAGCATCGCCCGGCATGTTCTTTTCACTATTCATAAAATATTTTATTCAATTATCAAAGCTAATATTAGCCCCTCCCGACAAAGCGGCAGAGGGGATCAAGTATTATTTTTTTCTTATCACCGTCAGCCCATCCCTTATCGGTAGCAGCACTTTTCCCACCCGCGGGTCGGCTGCCACAAAATCGTTGAACGCCGTGATGGCCAACGTATCCTTGTCCTTCGGGTCGACGGGCTTCAGCACCTTTTCGTCCCACAAAGTATTGTCAACCAGGACAAAACCACCAGCACGCACTTTGGGCAATACGGTTTCGTAATAAGCCTGGTATTCAAGCTTATCGGCATCGATAAAAACCAGGTCGAATACGAGGTCGAGCTTCTCGATTTCGGTCAGGGCGTCGCCGATATGAAGTTTTATTTTATGGCCATGCTCCGAACCGGCAATGTTTTCGAGGATAAAGCTTTCCAGTTCGTCATCGCGATCAATGGTGTGCACAACACCATCCTCGGGCATTCCTTCGGCCATGCACAAAGCGGAGTATCCGGTGAATGTACCAATTTCAAGCACGGTTCTGGGCTGCAGCATGCGGCAAAACATAGTCAACACCCGTCCCTGAAAATGCCCCGACAACATCCTGGGGTTTATCATCCTCAAATGCGTGGCCCGGTTGATTCGGGCCAGGTATTCGGGTTCTGCATCGGAATGTTCGGTTATATAATCTTCCAGTTTCATATTCGCTACATGTTAATTCGACTACAGGCATTCAAACTATATCAAACATATTTCAGCACCGAAAGTTTTTCAAGGTCGAACACTTCGTTGGCAATTTCCTGCAATTTAGCTGCGTTAATGGCTTCGATTTTGCCTTTCACCCTGTCTATATCTTCCATTTGCCCGTGCCGGAGGAAGCTTTTGCCAACCATAAGCGCCAGATTCTCCTTGTTTTCGGACGAAATGGCCAATTGTCCCATTAATTGCAATTTGTATTTTTTCAAGGCCGTGTCGGGTATCCGCTGGTTCCGAAGTTTTTGAAGCCCGGCATACACCAGCTGTTCGCAGCGCCGGGCATTTTCGGCATCGCAACCGAAATACACGCTCCAAAGCCCCGTGTCGGTAAAAGGCTGGTAATTAGACTCCACATTATACACCAAACCGTGTTTTTCGCGCAACGACAAATTCAGCAAGCTGTTCATGCCGGGGCCTCCCAGGATATTGTTCAGCAGGTACATGCCCATGCGGTCGGGATGATACAAGTCGTAGGCCAGGTTGCCTACCATGCAATGCACCTGATGGGTATTGCGTTCAACAACCTGGTTTACAGGCATGGAAATTACAGGCCTGGTACGTTCAGGTTTCAAAATTTCATTGGCAGGAACCATCAAGTATTTTTCACCCCATCGCACCAACTGCCTGAAATCAATATCGCCCACCACGAAAAAGACCATTTCCTCGGGACGGTAATGGGTATCTACAAAGCGCTTGGCATCCGAAGTAGTCAGCCTTTCGAGAATTTCAGCCCTGCCCAGGATATTGTGGCCAATGGGATGATGTGCGAAAAGCATTTCCTCAAAATCGTCGAAAATAAGTTCGGAAGGGCTATCGTTGTACGATTGGATTTCGTCGAGGATAATCACCACCTCCTTGTCTATTTCCTTTTTGGGAAAAACAGAATGGAACACAATATCGGAAACCAGTTCCATGGCACGTTCGAAATACTCATTCAGGACAGCCGCGTAAACCACGGTTTCTTCTTTCGAGGTAAATGCATTCAGCTCGCCACCCACATGCTCCAGCCGGTTGATGATATGGCCCGACCTGCGTTTTGCAGTTCCTTTAAAAAGCATATGCTCCACAAAATGGGCCATTCCCTGCTCCTCCTCCGATTCGTCGCGCGAGCCGGCATTGACAACTATACCGCAATAAGAAACAGCCGATTTGTCGGGCCAGTGTATGATTCGAAGCCCGTTGGAAAGTGTATGTGTTTGATATGCCATGAATTTGACTATAAAAAAAAGAACTGCAAAGATAAGATATAAACATGAAATTCGGGATATAAGCAGTTACAAGTAATTAGTTACGAGTTACAAGTGTCTTATCCCGAACTTAGGTTATAAATTTATGATTTAATATTTGGCACTGACCACTTAAACATTTCACCCTTAACTCGTCATTCAAATTGCAAGCGGTACGAACATCCGTTTTTCCATTCGCTGCAACCATACGCCGTTTTGCCTTTCAAAAGCGTTCCTTTTCCACAGGCAGGACAAACAGTGCCTTCGGGCGTAGGTTTAACAGCAGTTTCGCCCGGGCGCCGGTTATCGCTTTTTACATTGAAAACAATTTCGGTTACCATGGCTTTCAGTTCGTCCAGGAATTCCCTGGCGTTGTATTCGCCCTTCTCCACCTGGCGGAGTTTTTTCTCCCACAGGCCGGTAAGTTCGGCCGATTTCAGCAAATCTTCCTGGATAATCTGAACCAACTCCACACCCGTGGTGGTGGCAATCAGGTTTTTGCGTTCCTTGCGGATATAATCGCGTTTGAAAAGGGTTTCGATAATAGCCGCCCGGGTCGAAGGCCTCCCTATTCCGTTTTCTTTCAATGCATCGCGGAGTTCATCGTTATCCACCAGTTTCCCGGCCGTTTCCATGGCGCGGAGCAAGGTTGCTTCGGTGTAGGGCTTTGGGGGCGAAGTCCATTTTTCGGCCAGCGTAGGTTCGTGCGGGCCGCTTTCGCCCTTCTGGAACAACGGCAAGGTTTTTTCATCCTCCTCGTCGGGTTCTTCGCTTTCGGCTTTAGCCTTTGCAAATACCACCCGCCAACCGGGATCGAGTATTTGTTTCCCGTTTACCTTGAATTCGATTTTCTCCACTTCCCCCAAAACGGTGGTGGTGGCAATCTTACATTCGGGATAAAAGTTGGCAATGAAACGCCGCGCCACCAGGTCGAAAACCCGTTTCTCGGTATCGGTCAAAGCCACGGGATGAACTCCGGTAGGAATTATGGCATGGTGGTCGGTCACTTTCGTGTTATCAAACACCTTTTTGGTTTTTGGCAATTTACCTGCCAGCAAGGGTTTGGCCAATGCCTCATAATCCTTGATGCCTTTCAGTATATCGGGGATTTTCGGGTACAAGTCGTCACTCAGGTAGGTAGTATCCACACGCGGGTAGGTTGTGACTTTCTTTTCGTACAGGCTTTGGATTGTTTTCAAAGTATCATCGGCCGAATAACCGAATTTTTTATTGCACTCCACCTGCAACGAGGTCAGGTCGAACAACCGCGGCGCCGATTCGGTTCCTTTTTTGGTGGAAATATCCGTAACCATGAAATCGGCAATCCGGACAGTATCAAGGAAGCGGGTGCCTTCTTCCACACTCGAAAAACGCCCTTTGGAAGCTGAAAATACCGTGTCGCGGTAAACGGTCTTGAGTTCCCAATACGCCTCGGGCTTGAAATTCTCTATTTCGAGCTGGCGGTTCACGATTAATGCAAGTGTGGGGGTCTGAACCCTGCCAATGGAAAGCACCTGGCGATTTTTCCCGTATTTCAACGTATACAGCCGCGTGGCATTCATACCCAGCAACCAGTCTCCGATAGCGCGCGAAAGCCCCGCTTCGTACAAGGGCTGGAAAGCCTGTTGGTCTTTGAGTTTGGTAAACCCCTCGCGGATAGCTTCTTCGGTCAACGACGAAATCCACAATCGCTTCACAGGGCATTTGCACAAGGCTTTTTGCATAACCCAACGTTGGATAAGCTCCCCCTCCTGCCCTGCATCACCGCAGTTGACCACCTCATCGGCACTAGCCATCAGGGTTTCGATCACTTTGAATTGCTTCTGGATCCCGCTGTCGTTCATTACCTTTATTCCGAAACGTGGTGGAATCATGGGCAAATGGCTCAACGCCCAGGGCTTCCAATCGGGGGTATATTCATGCGGCTCGAGCAGCCCGCACAAGTGCCCGAAAGTCCATGTCACCTGGTAACCATTTCCTTCCATGTATCCCTCCTTCCGGGTATGGGCGCCGAGGACTTCGGCAATATCGCGCGCCACGCTGGGCTTTTCAGCAATGCAAACAATCATCTTCAATAAATTCTTTTAATCAACAAAACACATACAAAGATACGGAAAAATATAATAATGCCCGTTTTCCACTTTCCCCTCATTTTATACGCTTTCGATAGGTTCATAGGATATTTCAATCGTTAATAAGCCATTAGCATTTGCTGAAATTGTTGTATCTTTGCACGCAAAAACCAGGGTATTTACAGTTTAAGGAGGCATTTGTAAAAAAGTAAAGATTTAAGTACATGTTTCAGAATCAAGAAATTGCAAAGGACATTTATTATGTAGGAGTAAACGACCGCCAGAAACATAAGTTTGAAAACATGTTGCCCCTTCCCTATGGGGTTTCTTACAATTCATATCTTATAATGGATGAGAAAACAGCTTTGGTTGACACTGTCGATATGGCAAAAGGCGATGTGTTCATTGACAAGATTCAATCCCAATTGCAAGGCCGGTCTCTTGATTACCTCATTATCAACCACATGGAGCCCGACCATTCTGGCTCAATCCGCTTGCTTCGCAAGTATTTCCCCGAAATCACGCTCGTGGGGAACAGCAAGACCCTGGGGATGGTCGAAGGATTCTACGGCCTGGATGTGAACACAAAAGAAATTGCAGATGGCGAGACACTTAGCCTTGGAAAGCACAAATTCCAGTTTTACCTCACCCCAATGGTGCACTGGCCCGAAACCATGATGACTTATGAACATTCCGAAAAAATATTGTTTTCGGGCGATGCCTTCGGTTGTTTCGGGAACCTGGATGGTGCGGTTTTGGACTCCGACATGGACATAGACAAATACTGGGACGAAATGATCCGTTATTACGCCAATATTGTGGGGAAATACGGGGCAGCAGTCCAAAAAGCCTTGCAAAAACTAACACCTCTTGACATCGACATAATTTGCAGCACCCACGGCCCGGTTTGGAAAGAATACATTGCCGAAGTAGTGGACATGTACGACCAGTTGAGCCGCTACAACACACAGGAAGGCGTGGTAATTGTATATGGGTCAATGTACGGGAACACCGAGCTTATGGCAGAAACAGTTGCCCAGGGAGTTGCCCAGAAAGGAATCAAAAACATTATCGTGCATAACATTTCCAAATCGGATTCATCGGAAATCCTGCGCGACATCTTCAAATACCGGGGGTTGATAGTAGGAAGCCCTACCTACTGCAACGAATTATACCCGGAAGTGGAATCGCTGCTGCGGAAAATCGAAACACGCGGGGTGAAGAACCATGTGTTCGGTTGTTTCGGTTCATATACCTGGGCAGGTGCAGCCGTCAAACGACTCCAGAATTTTGTGGACACCATGAAATGGCCCACCGCCGGAATTGCAGTGGAGGAAAAACAAGGCCTGAAAACCGAAAACTACCGCGCTTGCCTCGAACTCGGGCGGGAGGTGGCAGCGTTAGTCAAGCAGCCTGCGGAATGAAAAAACATTGCATTTGATTTCTTGTTTTAATTTCCGGACATTAACACCTGAAATCCAAAAAATATTGCAATATGGAAAATATTACTCTAATAACGCCTACGTTCCTGTTCTCGGCCACATCGCTGCTCTTATTGGCCTACACCAACCGTTTTTTATCGTACGCCCAATTGGTGCGAACCTTGAAAGACCGTTACATGGAAGACCATTCGGCCCTGACACGGGCACAGATAGTCAACCTACGGAAACGATTGTACCTGGCTAAAAACATGCAAATGATGGGTGCCGGAAGTTTGTTCCTATGCGTGGCGACCATGTTCCTGATCTATGTAGGCCTCCCGACGGTGTCAGCTTATGTTTTTGGAATTGCATTGCTGTTCCTGATAATTTCGTTGGGCCTTTCAGTGTGGGAAATACATATTTCAGCCAAATCGCTCGAAATTTACCTGAGCGACATGGAAAACAAGAAAAAATAAGCCCCTTCCGAATATATTTAAAGCCCCAAGTTCAAAAATGTACAATGGATTTATAAAAGTTGCAGCCGCAATCCCGGAATTGAAAGTAGCCGATTGCGCACATAACCTTGCCCGCATGGCCGAACTGATACAGCAGGGGGAAGAAAAGAAAGTGCAGGTAATCTGCTTTCCCGAATTGGGCATTACCGGTTACACCTGCGCCGATTTATTCCTGAACCTGCACCTGCTCGAAAATGCCGAAAAAGCGCTAGCCGAACTGCAAGCCATCAGCATGTCGGTTTCCGCCATCATCATCGCAGGGCTGCCTCTACGCATCCAGAATCAGGTTTTCAACACTGCCGCAGTTATCCAGGGCGGCCGCATTTTGGGAATAGTTCCCAAAACCCATTTGCCGAACCAAAAAGAATTCTACGAGAAACGCTGGTTCTCATCGGGTTCCGGCATCGAAGCCCAAACCGTGGATATCGCCGGCGAAATAGTGCCGTTCGGCACCGACTTGGTATTCTCGGATGGCGTTTTTTCCTTCGGGATTGAAATTTGCGAAGACCTTTGGCTACCCATCCCGCCCAGCGGCGAATTATCCATTCAAGGTGCCGAAGTCATTTTCAACCTTTCGGCAAGCAACGAACTGATTGGCAAACATGCTTACCGACTACAGCTTATCGAGCAGCAGTCGGCCCGGTGCAATGCCGGCTATGTGTATGCTTCGTCGGGCAGTGGCGAATCCACCACCGACATGGTGTACACCGGGAATGGGATCATTGCCGAAAATGGACATATCGTGGCAACTGCCGAACGTTTTTCATTTGACCCGCAGCTTGTTGTCAGCGAAATCGACATCGAACGCCTGCGAGCCGACCGGATCAGGAACAATAATTTCAACAATTTCAAATCAGGCCGCACCTACAGGGTCATCGGCGTGAAAAACACGCAACCAACCGAATTCGAATTGACACGCACGTTCGGCAAACTCCCATTCGTACCATCGGCTTCCGACCGAGAAGCCAGTTGCAACGAAATTTTTTCGATACAAGTGGGCGGGCTGGCCAAACGTTGGCTACACACCCGTTCACAGACATTGGTACTGGGCATTTCGGGGGGACTGGATTCAACATTGGCGTTGCTGGTATGCGTGAAGGCGGCCGACAAGCTCGGCATTGACCGGAAACGGATTATCGGGATAACGATGCCCGGATTCGGAACCACCGACCGGACCTACAGCAATGCGGTGAACTTGATTCATTCGCTGGGGGTCAGTTTCCTCGAAATCCCAATCAAGGAAGCCTGCCTCCAACATTTCAAAGACATAGGGCACGACCCCGGTTTACATGACATTACGTTCGAAAACACCCAGGCACGCGAACGGACACAAATCTTAATGGATGTGGCAAACAAACACCAGGGAATTGTCATCGGCACCGGCGACTTGTCGGAAATGGCGCTGGGATGGTCGACCTACAATGGCGACCACATGTCGATGTATGCCGTGAATTCCGGAGTTCCAAAAACGCTGGTGCGGTACTTGGTCGACTTTGCCTCGCACCAAGTCGGGCAGGATTCGGAGGCTATATTGCGCGACATTATCAACACGCCGGTAAGCCCCGAGCTGCTACCGGCAGACCATAACGGCGACATTTCGCAGAAAACCGAACACATCGTGGGGCCTTACGAACTGCACGACTTTTTCCTGTACTATTTTCTCCGCTTTGGTTTCGGTCCTGAAAAAATACTTTTCCTGGCACACCAGGCATTCGCCGACGTTTATCCAATCGACATTATTGAAAAATGGTTGCGTGTTTTCATGAAACGCTTCTTCGCCAACCAGTTCAAAAGGTCGTGTATCCCCGATGGACCGAAAGTCGGCTCCGTGAACCTTTCGCCGCGCGGCGACTGGCGCATGCCCAGCGATGCTGTTTCTTTTGATTTTTAAAAACACTAATACATTTCCCCCTCCAGGGGATAAGTTTTCTTTATTATGCTTGAACAAACATTTTACGGGAACACAGTTTACAACTGGCTGGTTTCCATCGGTATCATAGTGGGTGCGCTGGTGCTAAACAAAATCATCGTTTTATTAAACAAGCACGTCATCCACCGCCTGACTTCCAAAACCAAGAACCGCCTCGACGATATACTTTTCCAAATGCTCGAAGCGCCGGTGCTGCTAGGTATTGCCCTTATTGCCATTTGGATTGCCGCCGACCGCTTGCATCTTCCCAAGTCTTTCGAAACTTTTGTCCACAAGGCCTACCAGTTGCTGACCGTGCTGAACGTGACCTGGTTTGCCGTCAGGTTAGTGAATGCTTTAATCGAAGAATACCTGCTACCGATTGCGAACGACCCGAACAACAAGCGCATCGACAGCAACATACTTCCCATCATACGCCGCTCGTTACTAGGTGCAATCTGGTCAATCGGCGCAGTCATGGCACTCAACAACATGGGTGTCAATGTAGAAACGCTCATTGCCAGTTTGGGAATCGGCGGCCTGGCTTTCGCGCTGGCAGCACAAGACACTATCAAGAATATCTTTGGCGGGATCACCATTTTCACTGACCGCCCATTCCGCATTGGCGACCGGATTATTGTGAACAACTACGATGGCATTGTGGAAGACATCGGTATCCGCAGCATCCGCCTCCGAACCCTCGAACGCAAGCTGGTAATTATCCCGAACTATAAAATAGTGGATTCGTTTATCGAAAACGTGTCGGCGGAACCTATGCGGCGGGTGTTGTCCAAAATTGGATTGACTTACAGCACCACCCCAGCCCAAATGAACGAGGCCCTGCAAATCATGAAAAACATGCCGGCGAAAGTGAAAGGAATCGACAAGGAAATCAATGCGTTCTTTTCGGAATTTGGCGATTATTCGATGGACATCACGTTCATTTATTACATAAAAAAAGATTCGGAGATTCCTAAAACCATTTCGGAAGTGAACATCGAACTATTGCGGGCTTTCAATGAAACGGGCCTTGAATTTGCATTCCCAACACAGACCATCCACATTGGGAATGAAACCCCAACCAAATGAAAAAACTGCCTCAAAAAATTGAGGCAGTTTTTTTTTGAATTGCTCTTTTCCGCCACCCGCATCAACCCAATTCTTTCGAAATGGTAATGGCTGCTATTGTTCCGTCGGCCACGGCTGTAGTTATCTGGCGGTATTTCTTGCTCACAATGTCGCCGATGGCAAACACATCGGGAATACTGGTTCTCCGGTCTTCATCGGTCAGGATATAGCCCCAGGAATTCATTTCGGGCAGGTCTTTGCCCAACACAACCACATTCGATTTGAATCCGATAAACACAAACACACCATCCGATTCAAGATTCGAGAATTTCCTTGTTTTCAGGTTTTCGATGGTCGTGACCATTTTATCCCCTTTTTTCTCGAAGCCACGTGGTTCGCATTCGTACAGCACATTGATTTTCGGGTTTGCATTGAGCTGGTCGACGGCAGCCTGGTTGGCGGTAAGCTTGTCGAACTGGTGAACCATGGTAACCTTGCTTGCAAATTTCGTGATAAACAAGGCCTCTTCCACGGCAGAATTCCCACCCCCAATCACGGTAACTTCCTTGTCGACAAAGTATTTGGCATCGCAAGTCGCACAATACGAAATCCCGCGCCCTTTATATTCCTTTTCGCCCGGCGCATTCATCGTGTTGGGAGTAGTCCCGGTGGCAATGATAATTTTCCTTGCCCGGATAGTTTCCAGTTCATCAATCACTATTTCCTTTTTCAACAGATCAACCGAAGTCACGTCAACCGCCACTTTGAAATCAATCCCCGAATGTTTGGCCTGCTCGCTCATATAATGTGCCAGCATAAAACCCTGCTGAGCCT
This sequence comes from Paludibacter sp., assembly GCA_035299105.1. GTDB lineage: Bacteria > Bacteroidota > Bacteroidia > Bacteroidales > Paludibacteraceae > Paludibacter. Next base: position 19,522 of record DATGXD010000231.1, read on the forward strand.
CCGTGAATCCCGGATAGTTCGAAACCTGGTGCGTGATCCCCATGTATCCGCCTGGCAATGCCGGGTCAATCAACACGGTTTTGAGCTTGGCCTGTCCGAGGTAAATCCCGGCAGTCAGACCGGCGGGACCGCCACCCAGGATTGCCACATCGTAATCGTAAAACGATTGCTTCTGTGAAGCATGAATAGCTTCCACCTCTTCCCCACTCAACATGGCATCCAGTCGTTGACGAATTTCAGCCTTCTTGATGCCGCCGCTAATCGTATCAAGCACCTGCTTGCCGTTATCGAAAAACAACAAGGTAGGCGAAGAACTCACTCCTAATTTTGTAGCCAGTTCACGGTTGCCCTGCCTGAAGATTTTCAAGAATTTGATTTTTTCCCCATAAAGTTCCGCCATTGCTTCAAATTTTGGAGCCAATGCCTCACATGGCGGGCATTCGGTAGAATAAAAATCGACAACCACTTTCCCTCCCTTGATTACTTCACGTTCAAAGTCTGCTGCATTAATTTCTTTCATATACTATCATTTAATTTTTTGCGGCATGGACAACAAGCTTCCATTCGCTTTTTTAGAATTAAACCTTACGCCCCGAAAATGTGAAACTTGAGACCTTGGCATTCCCCTTTTCATATGGTTCCGATTCCTCGAAAACCTGTATTTCGTGGAAGCCGGCCTCCTTTAGCATCCCAAGGTATGTATCGCGGGTAACAGCTCCGGCCCAGCATTCGGCAACCGCCGCCGGATCGTTCCTGTATTTTTCCTCTATTTCTTCCATTGCGTAGATATCGCTAACCACAAAACGTCCACCAACTTTCAATATCCGGTAAATCTCATTCCAAACCGCCTGCTTGTCCGAACTGTGGTTTATCGTGCAATTGGAAATCACCAAATCGACACCTACATCCTCGAACGGCAGCTTCTCGAGTTCGGCCTTCACGATGGTAGCATTTGCCACCTCAAACTTAGCCAAGTTGGCTTTGGCCTTGTCAATCATACCTTCCGAAATATCAACTCCATACACGTGGCCAGCCTCACCCACATCCTCGGCCAACCGGATCACATCGTTCCCGCGCCCGCTTCCAAGGTCAACACAAACTTCCCCTGCCGCCGGATTTGCATAATTAATAGCCCCACCGCACGACAGGCAGCAACTTGTCTGGCTCAATTGTGAATACCTCACATTAATAGCATCGGTTATCATAGATAATATAGTTAGTTTAAGAAACTGTCACTTTGCAATATCGACTGCAAAAGTAAAAAATTATTTTTTATATTACAATAGTATCACTATTAAATCATTTTGCTACCACTGGAAATTTCATTATCTTTGTTGTCAATTATTCAACAATCATTTGAAACAGGCTGGCTTTATGTTATTTAAAGATGAAATCCCTGCGGAACTGGCAAACGAACTATTCAGCGACAGTGAAAAAGCGCTACAATTTATTGCAGACATCAAGTGGAAGGATGGTTTCGCATGCAGGAAATGCGGGCACACCAATTATTGCGAAGGGAAAACACCCTCTTCGCGCCGCTGCACGCGCTGCAAGTCGGAAGAATCGGCTACGGCACATACGCTATTCCACAACATCAAGTTTCCTGTGAATAAGGCGTTTTATATAGCATACCATGTCTGCGTGCTGGGGAAAGACTTTTCGTCGTACAATTACTCGGACATGCTGGGACTCAACCAAATGACTTGCTGGAAGTTCCGCAAAAGGATAAAGGAGTGCATATTGAAACTGGGCAACAACAAGAACAACATACCGATGCAAAAAATACTGATGTCGACAGAAGAGCAATGAAATTTCGAATACATCTAATAAAAAACGAAGCAGCCTCAAAAAAGTTTCCTTTTTGAGGCTGCCATTTTATTATTCCCCGCCAACTACATAATCTCACCGCTTCCAATGCAAATCTTCGATTCGGCATCGTAGATTACGCCAAATTGCCCGGGAGCAATACCCTGCAACCTTTCGTTCGAAACCAGGTGGAATCCATGCGAGGTTTTAATGATTCTTCCGGTCGAAAATTCTGGCGTATGCCTGATTTTGAATGTTATATCAGCCTCCATACTCCCGTCCCACGGGTTACCAGAAATGAAATTAAAGTCGTGCATATCGAATTCGTAGCCGTATTGGGTATCCACATCGTAACCCTTGGATGCATACACGATATTGGCACCCACATCCTTCCTTACCACGTACCACGGGCCGCCCGAAAGCCCAAGCCCCTTGCGCTGCCCCACCGTATGGAACCAATAACCTTTGTGCCGGCCTAATATCCGCCCCGTTTCGAATTCCACTACCGGCCCTTCCTTTTCGCCCAGGTAACGGCGGATAAAATCGTTGTAATTGACCTTGCCTAGAAAACAAATTCCCTGGCTATCGTGCCTCTTAGCACTTGGCAGGTTCGCGGCATCGGCTAAATCACGCACCTCGCTTTTCATAAGCCCCCCGACGGGGAACATAAGTTTCGACACTTGCAAGGAAGTTATTTGGGCTAAAAAGTCAGTCTGGTCTTTCAGCGGGTCTTTGGCCGTGGAAAGATATGTCCTCCCATCGAGTACAGTGGTGGTGGCGTAATGACCGGTGGCGGTCTTGTCATAGTATTTTCCCACCCGGTCTTCGAACACACCGAACTTAATCAGCCTATTGCACATGACATCGGGATTGGGAGTGAGCCCAAGCTTCACCTTTTCGATGGTGTAGGCTACCACATTGTCCCAATAGTCCTTGTGCAAATCAACAACCTCGAGTTTGCATCCGTACCTGCGGGCTATCAGCGTAGCCATTTCAATATCCTCTTCCGAAGTACAATGCAACAGTTCATCATCGTCCATACCGATTTTAATGTAGAAAAGGTCAGGCGTGAAACCGTTTTCTTTCAACAAATGAACAACGACAGAGCTATCGACTCCTCCAGACAACAAAGTTGCTATATTCATATCTTTATTCTAACCCAACATTAAAGTTTTCCATCGCCAACATCAAATTGAATATTCAGCCATATCCACGATACCCGCCCTGAAAGCATATTTAGTAGCCTCGTGAACATTATTCACGTCTATTTTACGAAATATGTTCTTGCGGTGCGTCATGATCGTATGCACACTTGCATGGCGTTTAGCTGCAATTTCCTTGGTTGTTTTCCCGAAAGCCATTTCCTTCAGTATTTCCTGCTCGGTCACTGTAAGTATGGATTTTATCTTGGGCTGGTACGAATTCTTTGTCCCCTTGAGCAACACATTGCTCACATGATTGCAAATATACCTGTTCCGCTTGTTTGCTTCCCTGATTGCACTTTTTATTTCGTCAAACGTACAATCTTTCATTATCACGCCGAACGAGCATGTGTTGAAAAGCAATGTCCTGCAAAAGTCATCACTCAATTCATCTGAAAACACAATCCAATCAGCGTCCTTGAACCTTTCCTGCAATATAATCAATTCGTTGACACTGTCGAAATCAAAAAGAGCGTAATCGAGTACGACCACCGATTCTGGATATTGAGCCAGGTATGACAACAACTCCTTCTTATCGAGCGCTTCGTAAATCAATTGTTTTTCAGCGTAGTCGCGAAGCAGATAGAACCATCCAGCTTTGGAAATATCCTGGTTGTCAGCTAAAATTATTGTTCTCATAGGGTGTGCATGTTTATCTAACCTTGGTGTAATGCGGCAAATTTACTTATTAACAGGGATTATTTTTGTGAAATACAAAAAAAGACGGCTCATTTGCCGCCTCTTTTTATCGTTATGATAATAATCGCTTTATGAGCAAAATCAATATTCCCAAATATCCTGTTCGGTATTCAACAGTTCGGTTTCAATCCGGTTTTGTTCTTTCTTGATTTTCAGCGGGTCAATCGTGTATTCCAACAACATACGGTTAAACATATTACTGTCGCCCAACAGGTAGGAAGAATAAAGCTTCTGGGCAAAGAAATCATCATAAGTCAGGCGCTGTGTTTCATTACCGTTTGGAATAACATACTGCTTGGCAAGGTATGGCCTTAGTTCATCGAAAGCAAACCAGCAAAGAACCGAGTTCCTGAAATAAGCCATTGACTCCTTGGCTTCCTGGTTATCGGGCTGTAAAGCGTACAAGGGGGCTATTGCCATGATTTTGGAGTACATGCGCGAGGTATGCTTGTCAAACAAAACAATTTCCTGGATCAGAAACTTGATTTGGTTTTTCACGTAATTCCTGTATTGGGTGTTTTCAATCGCAATCTGCTGTGTAACCGGGTTTACCTGCAACAAATTATAGTCGGGATTTTCGTTATAAGCGAAAGTCTTCGATAATTCAGCCCCTTCCAGCTTCAAGGAATCGGCAAACGAAGGCTTTATTTCGCGGGAATTCCTCTTGTAAACCGAAACACCATTGCCAATGGCTTCGAGCATCACCCTGAACAAACTCTTATATTCGTCATTCGGCCTCAGCGGGAAATACAACTGGTAATTCTGTTTTTCGCGCATATCAATAACCCGGTAAACCACCCTCGACCAGACTACATCATCGGCCCTGTGGTTAACAACGGCAATTGTATCCGCCATAGCATCCATTTCAGTCGTCTGGATCCGGATCATACCTTTGGAATCAAAAAAAGGCACCTGATTCGCTTGCGCGAAAATCATTCCGGGAACATGGACCATTACAATGGTCAAACAAGCAATCCAATATTTTTTCATTTTATTCGGGATTAAAAAATATACGGTTAAAACAACTTGTATTAAAATTAAAATTAAATTTGAATTTGGATAGGACTCAGGCTTCTGAGCTTCCCATCGGGTCCTATTGCTTTTATATTCTTAAGTATCAGGAAGTCGCCGCCTTCCAAACTGGAGATGTAAGAACGCATTTTACTGTTGAACTTCGCCCCTCTCGTTTCTTCAATTCCATTTGGAGACACCATGGTGAACGACACAACGGAGAAATTTGCCTTAATCAGTTCATCGGGACCGTAACTGGCAATCAACACCACACTTTCGGACAACAAGGTCTTTTTGGTCAAATTGTCATCCTGGGTCTGGCGCACTACGCCACCGCCATCGGTATACTGCAAAAAGGATTTTGGATCGGGAATGTATTTAACCCGGTATGCTCCACCACCCATTTTCATTTGCGTTCCCTGTATTTTGGCAAACACATTGATATATATTTCCCCATCCTGCATTGGCTTGATAATGTACCGCTGGCCTACCTTTTGGAAATTGCCGCCAGTCACCGAAATCGACACATTTTCAGACGGCACACCAGGCACCGAGATATTGAATTTATTGTCGATCCCGCGGTACACCACATTCAAATCCTCGTTCGAAATCGAGGCTGAAGGTTCGCCCACCACATATTCGCTCTTAAATGGATATGTAGAAATCGACCCGTCATTCCCTTGTAGTTTAATCATTCCGCTATAGGTGAAATTACCGGCCGTGTTTCCTGTGACTTCATACAACCCCTTTGCCAAACGGGTTCCCCCTATGTAATATTCCGGTTTCTTGGTCGAGTCTTCGGCTGCCAGGATAATCCTTGCACTGTATTTCCCTCCCTTGATTACATAGGGTGTGTTCGGCACCACTTCGGCAGTAATTTTATTTACACGGAAGTCTTTCACATCCGTCTGGCCTTTCAGGTACTGTACAATCTCGGCTTCGGAAGAACGGATATCGCTTTGGTATTTTGTCAGGACTGTAATTACAGCCGATATGGGCATCATTTCGAATGTAGCAATTTCCCAGGTTTTGCCATCACGTGCCTTATTGGTAGCGAAAATATCCCTGTAAATTTGTTGCTTAGTCGGATTGTTAACCGATAAGCCAATCAGAAAGTCCCTGTATTTTTCAATCTTTTGCCTCAACAAAGTGGCATGTCCCTCTTTCAACCCATACTGGCCTGGAATGTCCATATTGTCCTTTGCCTTAATCTGCTTAACATAAGCACTGTCGTTGGCCTCATCCTTGTCAGTCATCCGCACAATCTGCTTCTTGAAATCTTCGATATAATTGTACAATTCATCGGATTCCTTTTTTACCTTATTGGCGTCGGCCAGCCATTTGCCCACTTTATCGGGATTCTGCTCGAACAGGCTTTTAAAGTCGAGGTATAAATTCTTATTCCTGACTTCGGCCGATTCTATAGTCTTATGTAAGCTATTATCCACCATCGTAAACCCATTTAAAATCTCACTCGACACATTCAGCGCTAACATGGCTGTCAACACCAAATACATCATTCCAATCATTCGTTGCCTGGGGGTTTCGGGACAATTTTTTGCTCCACTCATTGAAAATTCATTTTAATTTAAACGATTCAACTTATCAAAATCAACTCAACGCGTTAAGCATGTTTCCATAGACCTGATTCAAATCGGCAATCTGCTTGGAGAGTTTTGTTGTTCCGGCTTTCATTTTTTCTGTTTCCTCGGCAGCTACAATAGTTGCAGATTTCATTTTCTGGACTTCGCCCACCACATCGGCCAATTCGTTGGCAACAGAGCGAACCCTGTCGGTTTGCAATGTCAGGCCTTCGGATTGTGCCTGGATGTTTTTCAACTGGATTTCGTAAATAGAATTGATGGAAGAAAGGTTTTTGTTAATATCTTCCACATTCGTTGCGTAGTTCTTTGTGCGTTTCTCAACCATTTCCATACCATCCGAGATTCCCTGGTACGAGCTTGTAAGTTGACCTACCGCATTGTTCAGCGTTTCCTGTTGTTGGACATATTTCCCGGTAACATTACTTGCAATATCAATATTCTTCACGAATTTATCAGTGGCTCCCAGCACTTCCGACAAACCGCTAAACTGATTAGCGGTAACAGTCAGGCTCTTAATCCCTTCCGATAACATTTTCACATCATCATCGTTGATTGTTTCGGTATAATTCAAACCAACCGCCCGCGAAGGAGCAACAACATTCTGTGCCGGGGAATTCACAACCTTTGCATCGGCCGACACTTTGCCATCCCCGTCAAAATCATAAATTTTTTCCCAATCGTATTCTTTGTGTGGCTGGTCGAAGATGCCCAATGCAAACAGAAATGCTTCCACTGACATACCTACACCCAACATAACACCAGCACCTTGGAGGTGAAGGATTTTAAACATTGCCCCGATAATTACCACCGAAGCTCCAATACTATACGCGGCACCCAGTTTCTGTTTCACCTCGGGCGAATTCCACCATATGTCAAATTTTGATTTATTTTCAGCCATTTTCAAATTGTTTACTATTATTTCCTGTTTATAATAATTATTCCCCATTGTATGAACGGACACATCGGAAGCCTATGTAAGGCCGGCTTTCGTTTTGATATTCATATGTTCTCACACCGCACTGCAAATAATAAGCAATATCCTTCCAGGAGCCACCCTTAACCACTTTGCGTTTCAACACATCCGGGTCGCTGTTTTTGGCGTTGTACTGGAAGTTGGGGTTCATATCGGCAACCAGCGTGCTATTCAGCGTATTATAGGCTGTCGATGTCCATTCGGCCACGTTCCCGGCCATGTCGTACAATCCGAAATCGTTTGGCGCAAACATGGCAACTTTCATTGTTGTGGCACCTTCATCGTCGGTATAGCTCCCCCTCATAGGCTTGAAATTAGCCAGAAAACAACCTTTGGAATCCCGCACGTAATTTCCACCCCATGGGTAAAGGGCCATCCGGCGTCCCCCGCGTGCCGCATATTCCCACTCGGCTTCGGTGGGCAGACGGTAGTCCTGTCCGCCGATAGCGTTGGCATTGTTGAACAACTGGGTTCTCCACTGGCAAAATGCCTGTGCCTGTTCCCAGGTGACACCTACCACCGGGTAGTTGGCAAATCCCGGGTGCGAGAAGTACATACGCATTTTAGGATCGTTGTATGCAAACTGGAAATCGCGCAGCCACATAATGGTATCGGGATATACATTCACAATCCGGGTCGAAATCAGGTCCTTGCGGGTCCTTAGCCTTCGTTCGATGGTCTTGTTCACGATAATCCCATTTTCGATGTACGAAGTATCAACCCTGGCCATTGCATTCGGGGGGTATGCCCCGGTATTCACGTTATACTTGTTCCCTGGCAAGGCAGCCTGGTCGTAATTTATCCACTCGTATTTATAACGCAACTTACCCGGGTCGATTTGGCGTTTAGACCCGATCGTATTGTTCTCCTGGTAGTACAACGAGTCAATAATCCGCCTGACTTCTTCATCCTTCGAATTCCAAGGTATCTTCACTTTCCAATTCAGGCGGGCCACGTCAGGACTTGCCTCCTCAGTCTGGTTTTTAAATTTAAGCCTGAATTCGTCCCTTCCGGCAAGCACCAGGTTGCGCAATGTCACCGAGTCGCGAACCCAGAAAACAAATTGTTTGTATTTGTCGTTGGTAATTTCGGTTTCGTCCATCCAGAAGGCATCCACAGAAACATTGATTGATTTTTCATTCACACCACCAATGGCAGACTGATCGTTTGGCCCCATCATAAAAGAACCCCTCTTAATGAACACCATACCATAGGGTTGCGCTTCCACAAACGTGTCTTTTGTCCCAAGACCCGTTAATTCCCCCGCTGGTTTGTTACATGCAACAGCCAGCAGAGCCAGTACAAAAATCGGCAGATTCTTTTTCATTCCCGTGATATTTATTTATTGGAAAATAATTTGTAATGTGTTTATTTTAAGAACATTACGTCTTATCCTTGTTATTATGAAATTCGTTATAAAATCCTGATACTTTTATATTTGCCTGAACGTTGTCCAAAAACATACGCAAAGTTATACGACATGACTATTTCATGCGATCCCCAGCTCTCGATATGAGTTGTCGGCAAGTCGAACGCATACCCGATTGACAAACCTCCGGCCACATTCAGTCCCGCTAAAAAGACTACCGCATCCTGAAACCGGTACGACAGGCCACCCCAGTACTTATTGTCGTATTCGAGCCTGGACGACAACTCTGCCTGGAAAGTTGTGTAATCGGTTTTAAACAATCCGGAAGATTTCAGTAGATACTTGTTATCGGGGAATGTGTACAAATAACCTCCTGTAAGATAGGCGGTTCCACGCACCTTGTGTTCTGAGTTTTCGGTCCACCAGACAGAGGGGGATGTAATATGGTTGAACGAAAGGCCAGCATAATATACCGGCGTCGAATAAAAAGCGCCCACGTTCATGTCAAATTTTGTCCCGGAAGCATCAATTTGTGGAATTACCTTGTCTTCCAGCAACCTGTGGTAATCGCCCAGGCTAATTTTCAGGACTTTACTCCCACGAAAGCCCACACTCACGAATCCGATATCGGCTCCCAGGCTTATCCTGCCACTTCCCAATGCCTTTTTATATGCGAACTGGGCATATGCATTCTGGCTTTTGAAAAGACCCACCTCGTCAATCACGAAGCGAAATCCAGCCCCATGCATTCCATCCCCTATCTTTATTGGGGAGTTTATACTGAAATTCAATATGTTGCCACCAACACTTTCGGTACTGTCCATTCCCACCCATTGCCTCCGGGGATGGAGTACCACCTCAATCAAGTCACTTTCACCAACCGCTGCAGGATTAAATGCTGAATTATGAAACATATACTGGCTAAACTGAGGATCGTATTGTGAATAAACCGAAGCAGTACTAACAAACAATAAAGCTAAACAAAAAAAGATTTTCTTCATAGTACTTCTCGGTGATATTCCCCCAATCGGGCCTGTACATTCTTCATCAATCATCATGGTTTGTATTATTCAAACTCCAAAAGATTCAAAAAATTGTTTGAGGCTTATCTCAACGCCCTGGATGCGACGCGAATCCCCGACCCCACCACCGCCGGCGACTTCTGTCGCCGGTTCC
>DATGXD010000232.1:0-1727 GCA_035299105.1 Paludibacter sp.
AATTGATTAATTGATTAATTGATTAATTGATTAATTGATTAATTGATTAATTGATTGGTTGGTTTTCATTCTTGCGCATTGCTGCCATCCCAAAAAACAGTACAAATTTCAACATCTTATCTACAAACCAAACCACACCTCAACTCGTTATAACTGAAGCTATCCGTTGTATTACAACATTTTAAAGACACCTGAAAGCCATGAACCAACATCCACTGGTAATATTCGATGGTGTTTGCAATTTATGTTGCGGCTGGGTGCAATTCCTGCTCCGGATCGACAAAAAGCAAGTCCTGCGGTTTTCATCATTACAATCGGCAGCTGCACACAATGTACTGGATGCTATCGGAATTGCGGCAGAGGAAGTCGATACTATCATTCTTATCCGGGGAAAACAATACCTCACGGGATCCAACGCCATTTTTGAAATCCTGGAAAATATTGGCGGCATTTGGCGGCTGTCCGGCATTTTCCGGGTTGTGCCACGCAGCCTCCGCGACTTTATTTACAGGCTTATCGCCCGAAGCCGCTATAACCTGTTCGGCAAACGACCTGAATGTTTGATTCCGACTCCCGAATTGCGGAAAAGATTCTTTATGTAAAACAGTAAAACCGATACAAAATTCCAGCTTTTACTGTAACTTTGCGCAAATTTCAGCCTTAAAACATGTGGAGTAAAATTTTGAACCAACTTTCCGGGATCCGGGATATTTTGACAACATACGTAAAAAAATTCATTGCATGGCGGAAAGCCAGGTATATCCGGTTCAAAAACCTGAAATGGTATCGTAAGATTGCAAATTCCATTTTGCTTTCAATAGTGCTTTTCCTCCTATACCTATTCCTGGTCGACATTAATTTCCTGTGGCTTTTCGGGAAGTCGCCCGGACTTAGTGTCATCAATAATCCAACCCAAAGCGTTGCCTCCGAGATAATCACCTCGGACGGCAAAGTATTAGGCAAATACTACCACGAGAACCGTACGCCCGTAACCTACGAGGAAATTTCACCCAAATTAATCGAAACCCTGGTAAGCACGGAAGATGAACGTTTCTACCAACATTTCGGAATCGATTTCCAGGCTGTTTTTGCGGCGGTCAAAGACATGACGCATGGCCGGAGCCGCGGAGCAAGCACCATCACCCAGCAGCTTGTGAAAAACATGTTCAAAACCCGGAACGAATATTCCACCGGCTTGTTCGGCTACATTCCCGGTCTGAAAATCCTTATCGCCAAAACCAAGGAATGGACCACCGCCGTCAAAATTGAAATGAATTACACTAAGCCCGAAATCCTGACCATGTACTTCAACACCGTGGATTTCGGCAGCAATGCCTATGGCATCCAAACCGCCGCAAAAACATATTTCAAAACCACGCCGGCAAAACTGAATTACGAACAATCGGCTACATTGGTCGGACTTTTGAAGGCAACCACCTCGTACAGCCCGATACTTCATCCGAAACGGTCGTTGGAACGCCGCAACGTGGTGCTCGAAAACCTGGTGTCGCATAAGATTATTTCGCAACATGCATGCGACTCGCTCAAGAAAATCCCTATCCAACTGAATTACAGTATCGAACAGGCGCTCGATGGCAGTGCACTGTATTTCAGGGCTTACCTGGGGAAATATTTGCAAGATTGGGAAAAAGAAAGCGGGTACGACATTTAGGCAACCACGATTTTCTGGACCTGCGCCACGCGGTCACGCCGACGGGCACCATCAT
>DATGXD010000233.1:0-16802 GCA_035299105.1 Paludibacter sp.
CTATATTGATGGCAAACTGGTTGGCAACCTCGATCGCCGCCGGGGCGAAAACACGGTCGAAATCCCAGCCCTGCCCGCCCCTGCCCGCCTCGACATCCTGGTCGAAGGCATGGGCCGCGTGAACTATGGCGAAGCCATTATCGACCGCAAAGGCATTACCAGCAAAGTAACCTTGAAGGATGACAATTCGGAAACAGAACTGAAAAACTGGACCATTTACAACCTCCCGGTTGATTATGCCTTCCAAAACAAGGCGAATTTCAACTCGAAAAAAGCAACAGGCCCGGCCTGGTACAAAGCAACTTTCAATTTGAAGGAAACCGGCTACACCTACCTCGACATGAGCAAATGGGGCAAGGGAATGGTTTGGATCAACGGCCACAACCTGGGTCGGTTCTGGCAAATAGGACCCACCCAAACACTTTGCGTGCCGGGTTGTTTCCTGAAAAAAGGGAAAAATGAAATTATAATACTCGACCTGGTGAATTCGCAATCAAATTCCATTGCCGGAATCAACCACCCGATACTGGATATGATCGGGAAAGACCCAAACCAAAAAAGCCATACCAATAAAACACTGAACCTGAACGGGTTTAATCCCGTCATTTCCGGGACACTGCCAGCCGACAGGTCGTGGAAAACAATCAACTTCGAAGAATGCCAGGCCGGACGCTATTTCTGTTTCGAAGCCTTAAGCCCTCAATCCGATAATGACAATTCGGCCTCAATGGCCGAAATGGAAATCATCGGCGAAGATGACAAACCGGTTTCGTCGCTCACCTGGAAAGTGGTTTATGTCGACAGCGAAGAAACCGAAAAGGCGGCTAACGGCGCCGACAAGCTGTTCGATGCCCAGGAATCAATCATATGGCAAACCAAGGATGGCGGCAAATCGAATTACCCGCACCAAGTGGTAATCGACATGGGCAAAGAGGTACGGGTGAAAGGCTTCAGGGTGTTGCCACGCAGCGACAACAGCTCAAAGGGAATGGTGAAAAACTACCGCTTTTACCTAGAACAAAAGGAATTCAAATTTTAAGGAACATATTTTTTTCATTCTTATTTATTACTTTTGCAACCAACAAGCGGCTTCCAGTCGCTTGTTGGTTGTCCATATCTTACAGTATCTTACAGTCAACAAAACACTAATCCAGCAAAAAAATTTCAAATGCTATCCCCCACAAAAAAACTTTTGGCGTACATGCTCCTTTCTGTTTTAGGGCTTTCAATGACACATGCCGGTCAAAAACCAACATGCAACAAGAAGAGCGGCAAATCCAGCGCTTACCTGTTTGTCTACTTTACCGGAAACCGGATTGATGAAGAGCAGATTCACTATGCTTTGAGCTACGATGGCTACAATTTCAAAGCGCTGAACAACGACAAGCCGGTTATCGACTCGAAAAAAATCAGCCTCACGGGCGGTGTGCGCGACCCGCATATCCTGCGCTGCGAGGACGGGAAAACATTTTACATGGTTGCCACCGACATGATCTCGTCCAAAGGCTGGGACTCGAACCGTGGAATGGTGCTGCTGAAATCAACCGACCTGCTGCATTGGTCGTCGGCAACAGTCAACATCCCAACCGCATTCCCGAACGAATTCGCCGATGTGGACCGTGTGTGGGCGCCACAAACCATCTTCGACCCTTCGGTTGGCAAGTACATGGTTTATTTTTCGATGAAGAAAAAAGGCAACGACTACGATAAGATCTATTACAGCTATGCCAACAAAGACTTTACTGCCCTCGAAACCACACCGAAGCAGCTGTTTTTCAGTCCCGACCAAAAAGCCTGCATCGATGGCGACATCATATACAACGCGGGGAAATACAACCTGTTTTTCAAAACGGAAGGACACGGGAATGGTATAAAAAAAGCCGTTTCGGACAAACTGACCGGAGGTTATATCCAACAAGATAAATACCTGCAGCAAACCACCGATGCTGTCGAAGGTGCAGGCGTGTTCAAGCTGAATAATTCCGATTCGTGGATTTTGATGTACGATGTCTACACAAAAGGACGTTACCAGTTTACCAAAAGCAACGACCTGGAAAATTTCAAGGTAGTCGACCAGGATGTAACCATGGATTTCCACCCGCGCCACGGAACCGTTATGCCAATCACAAGCAAAGAAGCCGACAGGTTAAACGACAATTGGTTGTCGGCGGCACAGGTTTTTGAATCAGCCCACGGGAAATTCCTGAAAAAGAACAACATTACAGTCGACACCCAAAACAAGGAAGTGGTATTTCCCGTCGAGAATGCAGCAGACCTGAAAACGTTCCAACCCATTTTCGACACGATCCCGAACGTAAAAATCACCCCTTCCAAGGTTGATTTCAGCAAAGGCGCCGTTACTTACACATTGAAAATGGGAAGCAAGAAACCGGAAAAATACACAGCTACAATCACTAAAAACCACAACCCGGTTCTCAACGGCTATTATGCCGACCCTGAAGTCCTATATTCGGAAAAAACGGGCAAATACTACATCTACCCTACCAGCGATGGTTTTACCGGCTGGTCGGGAACCTATTTCAAGTGCTTTTCATCAAACAACCTGGTTGACTGGACCGACGAGGGTGTCATCCTGCAATTGGGAAAAGATGTAAGCTGGGCAAACCGCAACGCATGGGCTCCCTGCATTGTCGAAAAGAAAATTGATGGACAGTATAAATACTTTTATTATTTCAGCGCGGCTCAAAAAATTGGCGTGGCTGTTTCCGACAACCCCACCGGGCCGTTTGTCGACTTGGGCAAGCCGCTGATCGACACCAAACCCGAAGGAGTAAAAGGGGGGCAAATTATAGACCAGGATGTTTTTACCGACCCAAAAACGGGCAAAAGCTACCTGTATTGGGGAAATGGATTTATGGCCGGAGCCGAACTCAACGACGACATGACTTCCATCAAGCCCGAAACCGTTACCATACTTAATCCCGACCGTACTTTCCGCGAAGGAACCTATGTTTTTTACCGCAACGGCATGTATTATTTCATGTGGTCGGTGGATGACACCCGCAGCGAAAACTACCATGTACGGTACGCCACTTCCGACTCTCCACTTGGCAATTTCACCATTCCCGAAAACAACCTGGTCATTGTCAAGGACAAAGAAAACGGGATTTACGGAACAGGACACAACTCGGTACTACAAGTTCCGGGTAAAGACGAATGGTACATCGTCTACCACCGCTTCAATTATCCGAAAGGCATTACCATGGGCGATGCCGCCGGGTACAACCGCGAAGTCTGCATCGACAAAATGGAATTCAACCCCGATGGAAGCATCAGGCAAGTCACTCCCACCCACAAGGGAATCGATGCATTAAAATAAAAAAAACAGGCTGATGACACAAGAAACGGTTGGATTTCCCCGGGGAAATCCAACCGTTTCTTGTATTTCCACCACATTGTTGCCCCTTAACCCGCATAAAATGAGCCTTTAATAAACATTATACAGTTTAAAATGTTATGTCCCTTATATTAATCCTTTTTTATAAACTAAAATAAAGCGATTATGGAAACAACAAAAGAAACTACTTATTACAAAGGTGTTGAAGAGACTCACATTGGGCGGATTTCGTGGCCGGCCATTTTTGCCGGGACAATCATTATGCTTATCATTTTGTTGCTCCTCAGCCTGCTGGGGATTGGCGTTGGTTCGGGTGCAATCAATCCTGCCGAAGAAGCTAAACCACTTGCCGGGATTGGCACCGGCGCATTAGTATGGTGGGTAATAAGCAACCTGGTTGCTATCTTTGCAGGAGCTTTTGTAGCTGCAAACCTTACGAATGCACCTTATAAAATGACCGGCATATATCATGGAATCCTTTCATGGAGCCTGTATGCACTGATTTCATTCTTCCTTATGACCACCGCAGTCGGCGGAGTCATAAATGGAGTTGGGGGAATGGTTGCCAAAAGCTTATCGGCTGTAGGAACTGGAATATCCCAGCTTTCAAATCTTCCCGACCAAGCCGACAACAACCGGTTCAAGGAAATGCTCCAGGACGTGCTTACCCGCGACCAGGCATCTTCAAAAAACAAGAAACAATTTGATATAGATGTCATGGCCGTTGTCCAGGATGTTTTTATCCAAAACGGGAAAATCAATTCAAATATCAACCGTACGGATATTGAGAATTCGGTTGCAAAACATTCCACATTGTCAAAAGCGGATGTGAGCCGTATTACCGATATGATTATGCAACAGTACGGAAAAATAGAACAACAAATGCCGGCAATCCAGGAAAAGACAGAAGAAAGAACCCAAAAAATAACTGATGCCACCTCAAAAGCCGCTATATGGTCGTTTGTCGCGTTATTGCTGGGAGGCATAACAGCATCTGTAGGCGGAATGTTGGGCGAACCCGACGTTGTTGCCATTAGCGAAAAAAGAACCGGAAGGGGCAGGCCTCGAAAGTCAACCTGATTTCAAACAGTCAAGAATAAAGCAGGCAAACCCATTCCTGAAATGTATCCCAAAAGTTTTTCATCTAACTTTCCGGGGGCAAATCATCCCGGGTTTGCTTGCTTTATTATTCCGCCGGGACATCCATTTCTATTTCGCCTAGCTTGCGGGTTGCCGGGCCGGTAAGTATTTCGCCTTCCACCGTGTATCGTGCGCCATGGCAGGGGCAATCCCAGGTTTTTTCGGCATTGTTCCATTGCACAATGCACCTCGCATGTGTACACACTGGGTCGATAGCCATCAAGATTCCGCTATCATTCCTGTAAACTGCTATTTGTTCGCCTTTGTACCGGATAATCCGGGCTTCGCCGGGTGCCAGTTCGTCCAGGTTTTCGACTTTTTCAATGGATATCCTTTTTGCTATAAATTCCTTAATGACATCTGCGTTTTCCGACACAAAACTTGAAAAACCCGCAATGGGTTTTATACGCCCCGGATCGAACAATTTCTCGTAGCGGCTTTGGCCGTGCAGGATAAGGTCGCCCAAAAGTTTCGCTGCCATGTGTGAATACGGCATTCCGTCCCCCCCGAAGCCAGTTGCCACAAACACGTTTTCCGAATGTCCGGGAAAGCGGCCAATGTATGCCAACCCGTCGCCAGGTTCATAAAATTGAGACGACCACCGGTAACTAACCTCTTCCAAGTCGAAATGGGTACCAAGGTATGTTTCCAGGTTCCCGAAATGGCTGTACGCATCTTCATCATGTCCTGTTTTGTGGTCTTCGCCGCCAAAAACGAGGTATTGCTGCCCGCCTATGCGCTGGGTGCGGTAATAATGGTAAGGCACATCCATATCGTAAACAAGGCCGCCGGGGTAGGCATCATTCTTGAGCTTCACTGCCAGCACGTAACTGCGGTACGGGGCACACCTGAAATGCAGTATGTTCAAGCCCGGAGGTATATGCGTGGCAAAAACCAATTGGCGCGAGTGAATTACCCCTGACGATGTTTTGACTGTAATAGGCAGTTCATCATCATCAAAAGACTCCATCATGCAGCCCTGCAATATAACCCCACCGCCCTTTTCAAAAGCATTGGCAAGCGCGTAAACATACCTAACGGGATGGAATTGGGCTTGTTGCTCGATTAATGCGGCCTTTTCGAACGGCCTGTCAATCAGGATGTCACCGCTGTATGCTATCCGCAAACCTGCCTCCTGCGAAGCTTTCACTATCCGGTCCAATTCCTCGGCCTGCTTTTTATCTTTTGCAAACAGATAAGCATCTTTATATTCAAAATCGCATGCGATATTGTAATCACGTATGTTCGATTCCAGCGTGTTCAACGCTTCGATGGCAGCCTCGTGCAAAAGCCACGCATTTTCTTTTCCAAAATCTTTTTGAACCTGATCGTATGTTGTGTCGAAAAACGTGTTGAAATGCGCTGTAGTACCTCCCGTGGAACCAAACCCGATGGTGGATTTTTCGACAACCACACACTTCTTGCCGTTTTTTTGGAGTTGCACAGCTGTTGCCAGTCCGGTAATCCCTCCGCCGATAATTGCCACATCAAATAGCTCGAGCGGAAAATCCCTGCTTACCGGAACATATCCCGGCATATCTGCCTGCCACAAGCTTATTCTGGCCCCGTCTCTTTCCATAGCGACTTCCTATTATGTCAAACAAAAAAATCAGTTCAATCTTGCAATGAAACACATCGCATGTTGCAAATGTTGCCTTACAAGGTTCAACCGTCCCTTTCGATGGCAGTTGCCTGCAATTCCAGCACCGACAACGCATAATCTTCCTGAACCTGTATTCCCTAAGCGGATATATAATTCCCCTGCCGCTTCACATACAACTTCGTGCAGGCTGGTATTATTTCATCATTCCAGTATCGCTTTTGGCAACATGCCTGTTTTTTATAAGGATACAAATTGACACTGGTTTTTGTTCAATTCCAAGAACCTGCTTATATCCTTAACGTAATGTGACTGAAAATCAAAACCCTGAAAAACATCCTTGCCCGGTCGTATGTTACAATTGCACTTGCAACTCACAATGAATCAAACGAAAACATAAACCTTCAACATCTTTGACATGAAAAATTCTAGAAAAGTCCTCCTGGGCAGTGTTCTCCTGGTAGTTGCAGGCGTAATATCATGGCTCTGCTACATAAGTTTTGTATTGCCGGATGTCGGCAAGCCTGAGTATGTGAAAGTCGGCATGGATTCCTCACGGATAGGACGGGGACAGTATCTAGCCCACAGTGTATGTGTGTGCATGGACTGCCACTCCGAACGGGATTGGAACAAATACGCAGGCCCATTGGTCGAAGGAACACTTGGGCAAGGGGGCGAAATATTCAACCAGGACCTGGGGTTCCCTGGCGCTTATTATGCAAAAAACATCACGCCTTACGGACTTCAACACTGGAGCGATGGCGAGGTGCTGCGGGCAATTTCGTCCGGCGTGAATAAAAACGGGAAAGCCTTGTTTCCCGTAATGCCCTACCTGAATTATGGCAAGTTGGACCGCGAAGATTTATTGTCGATTATTGCATATATCCGCACCTTAAGCCCTATCCACAAGGATATCCCGGAGTCCAAATCGGATTTCCCCATGAACCTGCTGATAAACGCCATCCCGCAAAGACCTGATTTCAAACCCATTCCGGACAAAAACGACCGGACAAACTATGGTAAATATGTGTTTACAGCCGCATCCTGTGCCGATTGCCACACCGTGCAAACCAAGGGGAAACCGGTGGAAGAAATGTTCCTGGCGGGGGGATTTAAATTCCCGCTGAAAACCGGCGGCACGGTTAACTCGGCAAATATTACCCCCGACATGCAAACCGGAATCGGCAGCTGGGACGAAGATGCTTTCCTAAGCAGGTTCAAGCTATATGCCGCTAAAAACTACAAGCCCAACCGGGTTGGCCATGGCGAATTCAACACGCTCATGCCATGGCTTATGTACGCCACCATGGAAACCGACGACCTGAAAGCCTTATTTACCTACCTGAGAACGGTTAAACCCGTAAAAAATGAAGTGACTAAATTCATACCCTGACCAACGAAAAACGCCGGAACCATTCCTGGTTCCGGCGTTCAAGCGGAAGCTACGAGATTCGAACTCGTGGTACGGTTGCCCGTACGTCAGTTTAGCAAACTGGTGGTTTCAGCCACTCACCCAAACTTCCTTCTTTCGCTTTGCGGGTGCAAATATAGCAAGGAATTTTCAATTATCAAAACCTCCCGGCCCTTTACCTGTTCAAAAAACTCTTTTTTCTCCCACTTTCAAATTGATATTCGGCATGTTAGTTTATTCTTTGAATTCAAATAATTTTCATTCGAAGTCCAATTTTATTTTTATCAAAACAAATTCGTATTTTTGCACGAGAATGCCAAAACAAAAAACCACAACAAACCATGGCAAAAAGTAAAAAGAAAAAGAACACAAAGAACTCTGTATCAAAGCTTAAAAACAAAAAACTGATTGTTTACGCAATAATTGCCATGTTCGCGTACTTCCTGTACATCTTGTTCGCGCCCAATTTGTTCCCTGGCTCTAACGAAAAAAAATACCTCCTGATTCCCGAAGGCAGCACTTACGACAATGTACTGGATTCGCTCCGGAAAGAGGGGAATATCTTGAATGTATACTCCTTTAAACAGGCTTCACAAGTATTGCGCTATGGGAACAACATCCGTTCCGGGCGTTACGAACTCCACAATGGCATGAACAACTTCACCCTAATCCGCAAATTAAGAAGCGGGCGTCAAACCCCCTTAAAACTCACGTTCAACAATATCCGAACAAAGGAACAACTGGCGGCACGCCTTGGCAAACAATTAATGGCAGATTCGGCAAGCATTATCGGGCTTTTGAACGACACGGCCTTCCTTTCGGCCTACCACTTGAACCCCGAAACTTCAGTTTCGCTTTTTATTCCAAACACCTATGAGGTTTTCTGGAATATAAACGCCCAACAACTGTTTGAGCGGATGAATAAAGAATATGGCAAGTTTTGGAACGAGGAACGCACGCAAAAAGCCAATGCCATACCACTCAGCAAAGCGGAAGTTGCCACGCTGGCCTCCATCGTGGAAGAAGAAACTAACAACAAGAAAGACAGGCCCATGGTTGCCGGGCTGTATATCAACCGGTTGAAAACAGGAATGCCCTTACAGGCCGACCCTACGGTGAAATTTGCCCTCGGCGATTTCAGCATCAAGCGTATACTTTTCGGGCATTTACAAGTAAATTCCCCCTACAACACCTATAAGTTCACCGGTCTTCCCCCCGGCCCTATCCGCGTGGCTACACCTGCCGGAATAGATGCCGTACTGAACTATGCCCACCACAATTACATTTACATGTGCGCCTCCGAAACGCTGAATGGGGAACATAAATTTGCAGTCACATGGCAGGAACACTTGGTAAATGCCCGGAAATACCGAAAGGAAATGGACGAAATGCACATCCATTAACCAAAACACGTGCTTGTGTTTTCAAATAAAATTCACTTCTGGCTTCAAAAGAATACCAAAGGTCTCTTTTACTGACAATTGGACACTGGCAGCCAGTCCCGCGATTTCCCGGCCCGTGGCGCCACCATAATTCACAAGAACCAAGGCTTGTTTGTCATGAACACCTGTATTTCCTATTCTTCTGCCTTTCCAACCGCATTTTTCAATCAGCCACCCGGCAGGAACTTTCACTGCGGCTTCTGAAACCATATAATGTGGCATTTCCGGGTATTCCTGCGCAAGGTTTTGGAACAATCCAATGGGGATAATTGGATTCATGAAAAAACTGCCGGCATTGCCAATAATTTTCGGGTCGGGCAACTTGCTCTCGCGAATCGAAATGACAGTATCCCGGATATTTTCGAGCGTGATGTCCCCGTTTTTCCTGACAGCCTCTTCAAGATATTGATATCCAAGCCTGAAAACCGGGTTCTTATCCAATTTAAACACCACCGAGGTGATAATAAACCTTCCCTTCAATTCGTTTTTAAAAATACTGTCGCGATAAGCATAGCAGCATTCATCCTCCGTGAAAGCCCTGGGTTTCAACGATTCGATTTCAAGTGCATGAACTACCGTGATCAAATCCTGCACCTCCACACCATAAGCCCCGATATTTTGCACCGCCGAAGCCCCCGTTTCGCCGGGAATAAGCGAAAGGTTCTCCAGCCCTCCCCAACCCTTCGCCACCGCGTAGGACACCAGGTCGTCCCACACAACACCCGAACCCACCTCGAGGTAAACCGATTGGCTATCTTCCTGCACTATTTGCAGCGACCGGATTTTCGAATGCAAAACAACTCCTTTAAAATCAGACAGGAACAGCAAGTTACTTCCACCGCCTATATGGAGCATCCGGTTCGATTTCAATACGTCGGAAATCAGCACCTCTTTCAATTCCTCCAGCGAATGGTATTCAATCAGATAATCGGCTTTGACATCAATGCCAAAAGTATTGTAGGGAAGCAACGATGCATCGGTAATAAGTGTCATGTTGGTATGCTTATTTGTTTTAATATGATGTTAAAATGAGAAAACCAGTTTCAAGGAAAATTACAAGGAGTTACTTGCCCCGGCAATAAACCCGATTACTTTTTCTTCTTCATCGGGATGGAACCAATGGATTTCCCGGTCACGGTTGAACCAGGTAAGCTGCCGCTTGGCATACCGGCGCGTATCCTGCTTTACCAGGTCTACAGCCTCGTCAAGTGTCAGATGGCCATCCATGTATTCATAAAGTTCCTTATAACCAACTGTGTTCAACGTGTTCAATTGTCTGTATGGATAATACCTTTCAGCTTCCTGGAGCAGCCCATCGCGCATCATTTCATCCACGCGCAGGTTTATACGCTCGTAAAGCTCGGGACGCGGCCTGTTCAACCCGATTTTTATGACTTCAAAATCACGCTTTTTCCGTTGGCCGGTCCGGAATGCGGAATAGGGCTTTCCGGTCATCGAACAAATTTCCAAGGCGTGGACTATCCGTTTCGGGTTTTGCAAATCCACTTTGGCATAATGTTCCGGGTCGAGGCGTTCCAATTCCTGCCGTATGAACTCCAATCCCTTTTCTGCAAATTCCCGCTGCCAGAATGCCCTTGTTTCAGGGTCGACAGAAGGAATATCGTCCATGCCATTGCAAACCGCATCGATATACATCATCGACCCGCCTACCAAAAGCACATAATCATGCACCAGGAAAAGCTGTCCTATCAACCGGATGGCATCCTGCTCGTACTGGCCGGCATTGTACTCGTCGAAAATAGAATGCGAGCCGATAAAAAAATGCTCGGCTCGGCTCAGTAGCTCCTCGTCGGGAGCTGCGGTGCCAATTTTGAGTTCCCTGTAAAACTGGCGTGAATCCGACGACACAACCGGGCAATGGAACGTCTCGGCCAACCGCATGCTTATATTCGTTTTACCCACACCGGTAGGGCCCAGTACGACAAGTAATTTCTTTTCATGCATTTTCGGGATATTCATCGCCTAATAAGTATTTGTAGATGATATGCTATTGGGCAACAACTCATAGGGCAAACTTGTAACCTGCCTACAGCAGGCAAGCCTGGCAACGAACAGGCTTGCAATTAATAACTTGTAACTTGTATGATACAAAAAAACAGAAAATAGCGATCCGTATTTTCTGCTTTTCCATGTATATTGAAATTTATGAACCTCCTTTTCTCATAATTTTGGATCTTCCGAAAACAAACTGCTATCGTCAAAATTCATTTCGCCAAACCCTTCCTCATCCAATTCATCCAACTCAAAATCCTCGTCGCCGTAAAAATTTTCGTCTAGACCCACTTTGTTTGTGGCTATTATATTTTCTTCATCCATGATTTGAACAGGCGGTTCACCTTCCGATAATATGCAGGCCGGTTTCTGTTGGTCTTTCATTGGGATAATTTCGGTCAACTCAATGAAAAACACACGGTCGGCCATCATATCAAAGACATAAAGCAGTTTCTGGTTTTCGTCGGACAACAATTCTTCCAATCTTGTTTCATCCATTACGAGGTTGTCATATTCGGAACTCGATTCCATTTCAACCAATGTCACTTCCTGTCCCTTTTCCCAATTGTCGGAACATATGAAAAAAGTTGTCATCTGGTTTTTCTCGAAATTCACCGAATCGAGAATGGCGTTATGCAAATCGATGAACTTGGCTTCCGAATCGATTGTAATAACGCGTACAAAATTATCTACCTCATCGGATAGCAATGTGAATTTATATACCATGTCGCTTGTTTTAATTACGATGTAAAAATACAATATTTTTTTTATAGACCTTCAAAATACCGGGAGATATTTCTATTAAATTAGCTTGTGTTGATTGATTTTTGAATTCAAAAATCGGTTTATAGCTGCTTGGAAAGCCATAAACCGGGAATGCTTCGATTGGCTTGCCAGCAAGCAGGCATAAAAAAACTGCCAGGGGAACGAGGCAGTTTTTTCAATATATTCGGTTCCGGATTATCTTTTGAGTTTCTCCTCAATTTCACGGACGTTGCACCTGAAGTTTTTATCGCTGTCCATTAAGTCGGTAACAATTTTGCAGGCATGGAGTACGGTGGCATGGTCGCGCTGCCCGATTACGTTTCCAATGGAAGCGAGCGAGCTCTTGGTCATTTGTTTTGACAAATACATGGCAATCTGGCGGGCTTGCACCACTTCACGTTTCCTGCTTTTTGTTGCAATGGCATCGGCCGACAAGGAGAAGTGTTCACAAACCACATCCCGTATTTTTTCCACCGTATTAACCCTGGGGGTAATGTTCACAATCCGGCTGATAATTTTTTCGGCCAGGGCCACGTCAATGGCCATGTCGGCCAAGGTTGAATGTGCGAGCAAAGACACCAGCACGCCTTCAAGGTCGCGGACATTATCGGCCACGTGTTCGGCAATGAAATCAACCACATCTTCCGGAATTTCCAGTCCATCGCGGTAAATCTTATTCTGGAGTATCGATTTCCGGAGGTTAAAATCCGGTTTTTCGATTTCGGCCGACAAGCCCCACTTAAACCGTGTCAGCAACCGTTGCTCAAGCCCTACCATTACAATTGGTGAACGATCGGAAGTAAGCACCAACTGCTTCCCCGACTGGTGCAAGTGGTTGAAAATATGGAAAAAAGTGTTCTGGGTTCCCGTTTTTCCGGCCAATTCCTGGATATCATCCACAATCAACACATCGATTGTCTGGTAAAAATTCAAGAAATCGTTTACGGAATTACTCCTGACCGAATCCGTGTATTGGATTTGGAACGTATTGGCAGAAACGTACAGCACCCGCTTCTCAGGATGCAATTGCTTGGTCATCACGCCAATGGCATTTGCCAAATGGGTTTTCCCAACTCCCGATTGGCCATATATGAACAGGGGGTTGAAAATATTTTTCCCGGGTTCGTTGCCGATGCTAACCCCGGCAGTGCGGGCCAGCTTATTGCTGTTTCCTTCAATCAGGTTGTTGAAATTGTAAGCCGGGTTAAGCTGCGGATCAATTTCCGGCAATTGCGGCTTATGGTAAGGGCTGATGTAGGGCTGGTTTCCCGGCTTGGATTTGGGTTTTTCCCCGGTGCTTGGTATTTGCGTGCCCTTGCCACTCGTTTTATCGATTAAAACCCGGTATTCGAGCCGTGTGCCCACTCCTACTTCACGATACAATGTCATTCTGAGCAAATCGATATATTTTTCTTCGATATACTCAACAAAGAACTGGCTTGGAACCTGTAATACAAAAATATTATCCTCGTATTTAAGCGCGGTAATGGGTGCAAACCATGTATTATAGGAGGCTTCACTGATATTATCCCTGATAACACTTAAACATCGATTCCATAATTGTTCGTGATTCTTCAACATCTTAAAATAACTTCAAAAAAGGTTAAAAAATAATCCGGGTAATATAGACGAAAACAAATTTATATCTGGAAAAGTTTTAGAAGGACATTTTCGTAACTACAAAATTCTGAAACTTTTTCGAGAAAAAAAAATCAATACTTTTTACAAACTATTACCAAACAAGCCATTGAATTTAAAATCAGCATATTAATATAAAATGCTCATTATAAACATACTACAACCGACAAAAAGAGTAACTACATTGATTCTAAATACATTGACAAATTGTAAGCAGGCTATAAATTACAGGGGCTAAAAAAGCCGAAACCCTTCTATTATCAAAGGTTTCGGCCTATAAGTGGTCTAATTCAGGTTATTTTTCCAATCAGCCATTATTTAGAACAGCAACAAATAAGTCCGGCTTATTCTTTTTTCCCGAACAGAGAAAAATGCACGTACCGTTTCGGGTTCTTTTGCAAGTCAACCACCAGTTTGTCGGCATTTGCCGCCGTATTTGACAGGTTGACATACAAGTTTTTATCGTTTAGCAGCAAGCCGATTGTACCTTCTGTCCCATTCATTTTGGCGGTAACCAAGTTCAGGTTTGCAATGGTTTGGTCGATACTTGCAAAAGTAGCTGCAAAGTCAATCTTTCTCAAGTTGCCACTGATTTGCCTGAAATCGGTCGTGAGAGCATTCACATTGCCCATGATGCGGGGTACATCATTGCCCATCATTTTCTTCAGCTGAGATGAACTCACAGCCAGGTCTGCAGTTGTACGCTCAATCGACACCAGGCTTTTATTCAATTCCTTGCTTTCGACCAACCTGCGTGCCGAACGGATCAGGGAATCGGCCTGCAGCGAAAGGGTTTCAATTTTGGGCATAAGCTCACCGGTAAGCTGCCCCATCAGGCCTGCCCCTACTTGCGATTCGAGGGTGTCGCCCGGTTGATGCATTGCCTGCGCCGGGTCTACGGGGGCATACACCAACTGAACGGCCTTCCCGCCCATTAGCCCATCATCATACAACTCCATTTTTACCCCCTTAGGCAATTGTATGTCTTTCGACACGGATATCCTGACTACAAAGGATTCCCTTTTCGTGAAATCGTACCTGACTTCTTCCACCTGGCCGACTTTAAAACCCTTGACGTACACCGGCGAAGAAGGCACCAATCCGCCAACATTCTCGTATACGGCGTAATATTGGCTCACAGGTGAGAATATATCAATCCCTTTTAAAAAATTCAAGCCGAAATACAGTATAAAGATAGCAGCAATGGCCATTAGGCCGACTCTAACCTCGCGGGTGAAAACCTTTTTTTTCATTTTAATTTTATTACTCATTAATATGGACAAATCATTCAGGTTCAGACATTAAATTCAAAAACTCGCATTAAGACAAACAACCCACAATGTTATTTCCCCGGGTTTTCCTTCATCAATTTCAAAACATCCTTGGCAGACATTTTCTGGTTATCGACAAATGCCACAATAAAAGCTTGGGGGAACTTAGACGATACGTCCTTCCTTACTTTTTCTATTTTTGCATAATCGGTTTCGGAGCCTACCGTATACTTGTAAAGTCCTCCTTCGGTAAAGTAAGACACATCCTTCACTCCCTTGAAATCGGGCGCATTGGGTTTCAGCATTTTCACCGTGGCAAAAAGCTGGACTTTAAATACCGGCGACTTGGACTGGCCTTGGTTTTTCGGCAGGGTTATGTTTTCGATTACCTTCGGCTCATCCACAGGTTCCGTTTTTACTACCTTAACAGGAACAGGAGCCGGGGCTTCCACAACTTCAGGTATTGCATTGCTACTGCTATCCTCCACTTTGGTGGATTGGGTGATTTTTGAAACACTGGAGACAGGCCGTCCCAACTTCTTGTCATGATTCCGCTTGAAATCGACAAATGCATTGAAAATAGCCGTTGCCATTTCCCTTTGGCCCTGCTCCGATGTCAGGTATCTTTCTTCGGCCGGGTTGGAGATAAAGCCCACCTCGACCAGCACGCTTGGGCAGGCCGAGCGGTGTAGTACCCAAAAGCCCGCCTGGCGCACCCCTCTGTCGGCACGGTTGCTATACGTGCGGAATTGTTTCTGGACGGTAGATGCAAAATCAATACTCCTGTCGATGTATTTGTCCTGCATGAATTCAAACATAATGTATGAATCGACAGAATTGGGGTCAAAACCCTTATACTTTGTCTTGTAATTTTCTTCGAGCGTGATTACCGAATTCTCACGCATGGCAACATCGAGGTTGGACTTTGTTTTGGCCAGCCCCAGGGTGTAACTTTCCGCCCCGTAAGAGGAAGAACTTGGTGATGAGTTTGTATGGATACAAATAAACAGGTTGGCATGGTTGTCGTTTACAACGTTGGCCCGCTCCTGCAAGGTAAGGTACTTATCTGTTTTGCGGGAGTATACAACCTTTACGTCCTTGAAATTCCGTTCGATAATGGCCCCGAGGTCCAGGGTTATTGCCAGGTTGATGTCTTTTTCGCGCGAGATGGCACCCATTGCACCGGGGTCATGACCGCCATGACCAGCATCGAGCACCACGACAAACCTTGAATCCTGCGCTGTGAGCGAAAAGGGGAAAAAGAGCAGGAAGGCGACAAGGCCCAGGTAAAAATGTCGTTTTTCTATATTCATCCGGTTATATTTTTAAGTCGAACTAAAGCCCGATGGCGGCAGGCAAGGCTATAAAAACACCTTGTCGGGACAACGCTGTGGAAGCCGAAATCATTGATTCCGTGCTTCCTACGGATTCATTTCCACAAACGAAGGATGCTTACATTTTTTTTTGCAAAAGTAATCTTTTTATCCTGTTTGCAAAGCGAAACGAAGGGGTAAATTTTTAAAATTATTCATAAAAAAAGGGAGGATATAAACGAGACCATTATTTTTTCACTAAATTTGCAAGCTAATTTTGAAAACCAGCAACATATCGGATGCGAATCTGTAACTACTTATTTTTCAGCAAGGCACGCAAGTTCTTACCGGCATTAGCCTGGTTAATATTTTCTCTTTTCGCCTACAGCCAGAAGAACAATCCAACTCCCGCTTCGAAAAACAATCCGGTCCCAAATGGCAAAACCCTGGTAACCAAGGCCGACTCCACTGCTACCGACACATTAAAAAACAAGGGCAAGGAGAAAATCGATGCCGAAATCAATTATACCGCAGAGGACTCCATTGTCTTCTTAGGTAATGGAACCGGGTTCTTGCATGGGAAAGGCGACATCAAATACAAGAACATTGAATTGAAGGCCGACTTCATACGGGTGAAAACCGACAGCAGCCTGGTGTTTGCACGGGGAACAACCGACAGCACGGGCACGAAAATAGGCGAACCTGTTTTCAGCGAAGGCAAATCAGAATATGCTTCAAAGGAACTCAAATACAACCTGAGATCCAAGAAGGGATACATCAGGCAAGCCGTAACCCAGCAAGGCGAAGGCTACGTTATCAGTGACCGCACAAAAAAGACCTCGGGCGACATC
>DATGXD010000234.1:0-2065 GCA_035299105.1 Paludibacter sp.
AAAAAGTGGTGTTTAAGAATTTAATTGTAAATAATGACCAACTGCAATCGGCGGATCCAACACTTTTCAAAATAGGGAAATTCGTTGACTCCGTGGAATTCGAAAAATAGTGGAATATATAATTTAAGGTATTTTGGAAAATGGCGAAAAGATTGTCCCCGAGTATGTTGCATGTATTGGTTTGCTTGTTTGTGTTTTTCAATGCAAATCCTGTTTTTTCAAAAGACGAACTGGTGGTTTATCCGGTTGGCGACAATAGCTTGGTTAACAATGATTATTCTGTGAACCTAAAACTGGCAACGAAAGAAGGCTGGCAAGATAATCCGGTTTACCGCTTGAAGGTCGACAAGGTTACCAACCATCAGCATACAACCGAAACCGCCGCCATGAGTTCTTTCGATTTCTCAGGAGAAGTAGAGGTTGTGGTCCGGTACAATGCGGCATCCTTAAAGTCGGTTCGTATCCGCCCCTTGTCGTATGGCATTGTACCCGAAGTCAATGGGAATACCATCCGGTTTAAACTCAACCAGCCAAGGAACTTGTCCATCGAAGTGAACGGCGACATTTTCCACAACCTCCATCTTTTCGCAAACCCGCTAGAAAGTTTCATCCCCAACCGGAAAGACAAGAATTTGATTTATTTTGCACCCGGCGTTCACGAAATCAAGGATGGTGTCTTGCTGGTCCCATCCGGGAAAACTGTTTTTCTGGCCGGTGGTGCAATCCTGAAAGGGCAGGTGAAATTCCGTGGTGTCGAAAATGCAAAATTGCTTGGGCGTGGCATGGTTGCCCAGGCCGACATGGTGGCCGGGGTGAAAATTGAAAACTCCCGGGATATAGAAGTTGAAGGAATCTTTTGCACGCAATGTTTTACCGGTGGTTCCGAAAATGTGCTTATCCGTAACGTGAAAAGCATAAGTTATTACAAATGGGGCGACGGCATGAATGTGGTTTCGAGCAACAATGTGACCCTCGACGGGGTGTTTAACCGGAATTCGGATGACTGCACTACTGTTTATGGCTCCCGGAATGAGTTCAGAGGCGGCTGCAACAATGTGACAATGAAGAATTCAACCCTATGGGCCGATGTGGCCCACCCCATCCTGGTGGGGACACATGGCAACACGCCCAACCCGGACATACTCCAAAACCTGACATACTCCAATATCGACATATTGGACCACAACGAGGCACAAATCGATTACCAGGGCTGCATGAGCTTGAATGCCGGCGACAACAACCTGATACGGAATGTCCGGTTCGAAAACATCCGGGTGGAGGATTTCAGGCAGGGGCAATTGCTGAACTTGCGTGTTTTTTATAATTCTAAATATTGTACATCTCCCGGTCGAGGTATCGAGAACGTGCTATTTAAAAACATCGTTTACAACGGGAAAAATGCCGAAGTTTCCGTGGTTTCAGGTTATGATGACACCCGAAACATCAAGAATGTGACCTTTGACAACCTCGTAATCAATGGGGAAAAAATCAATGATAATATGAAAGGGAAGCCCGGTTGGTACAAAACCTCCGACATGGCAAGGATATTTGTGGGGGAACATGTCGAAGGAGTTAAATTTAGCTCGAATTAATCGGCTGCTCCTGGCTTTTACGAACCGAAACTGAAATCCAGTGTGTTGGAATAGTGACCCCGCAACCCCTAACTCATAACCATATAAAAAATGGCTGTAAAAAAAACCACATTCATAATATTGTTGATTTCAGCAATTATCTCCGTATACGCTAAAGACGAAGTACGGATAAAAACCTCCTTCAACCGCGATTGGAAATTCCAGCTTGGTGACCCGAAAAATGCAGAGAAAAGTGAGTACGACGATAAAACCTGGCAGAATGTGGGACTGCCCCATTCGTTCAGCACCCCTTATTTCATGTCGCCCGATTTTTACGTGGGTTACGGCTGGTACCGCAAGCAGTTCGATGTCCCAGTTAATTTCACAGGCAAAAAACTCTTCCTCGAATTCGAAGCTGCTTTCCAGGATGCGGAGGTTTTTGTGAACGGGAAAAAGGCTGGTGGGCATAAAGGCGGTTACACCGCCTTTTCAAT
>DATGXD010000235.1:0-4222 GCA_035299105.1 Paludibacter sp.
GCCCGACTCGAAAATGCTCAACGAAGTTGTGGCCATTGGATACGGCACCATGAAGAAAAGCGATTTGACCGGATCGGTGGCATCGGTTAAGGCCGACCAGCTGCAAAGGACACCGGCTGCCGGGCTTGATCAGGCCTTGCAAGGGCGTGCAGCCGGTGTTACCGTAAATGCCAATTCAGGACAACCTGGAGCGGCTGCCACCATCCGCATACGTGGCATAGGTTCGGTAATGGGAGGCAGCGACCCGATTTATGTGGTGGACGGTATGATAACGAACAATATTTCTTTTTTAAGTCCCAATGACATCGAATCGACCGAAATCCTGAAAGATGCATCCTCGACAGCCATTTATGGTTCGCGTGGCGCCAATGGGGTTGTTTTGGTAACAACAAAAAAAGGGAAAGAAGGGAAAAACAATATTTCCTTGAACGTTTACACCGGAGTACAAAACAGGTGGAACAAGCTGGACCTTATGAAGCGGGACGAATTTGCCAAGACATTGATATCCTTGAACAACCTCACTTCCGAGAAAAATTACTTCAAAAACTACGGTTTCAATAAGTGGTTGTCGGCATATAGGTTGGGAACTTCGCCTTATTACCCAACCGTGATGAGTGCCACAAATCCTGCGGGACTGGACTATTCGACCATAGAAACCGATTGGCAGGAAGAAGTTTTCCATGCAAACGCATTGGTACAGAACTACCACCTCTCGTTTGATGGGGGAACTGTAAAGGACCGTTACACAATTACAGCCAGCTACTTTAACCAGGATGGGACTATCATCGGGTCCAACTACGAACGCTTGACCTTGCGCATTAACAGCTCGCACAAAGTAAAACCATGGCTTAACGTTGGCGAGAATCTTTCATTCATGTCGTCCACCGGGCGGAATGCCATGAACAACGATGCCAGCCCGGGTGCCTCCATATTATCTGCTGCCCTGGCTATGGCCCCGTGGGACCCGACACATTACCCGGCAGGTTCGGTAAACAAAAGCGGGAAAGATTTGAGCGGGCAAATAGCGGCTTCGTCTAACTTCCGCAACGTGACCAACCCATTTTCGATGGTTGAGAATATTACGCCAGAAAACAAGGTGGAACGCTGGGTAGGTGATGTTTTTGCCGAAATCACTCCTTCCAAGGGATTGGTTTTCCGCTCGGCCGTTTACTTTGATGTTTCGAACAACAGGAACATGTTGTTTAAAAAGGCTTATGAGTATTCATCGTACGATAAATCATTATTAAACTATTTGGAAAGAAGCATGGACAGGTACAGCACATTGACCTACGAAAACACATTGACCTACAATAAGAGCTTCGACAAACACAGCTTAACCGCCATGGCGGGCCAAACTACCGAAGAATATAATTACTACAGTACCAGTGGATCGGGTTCATCCATTCTAAACCCGACCGAAAACAACCTGTATTTGTCCCAAACAACCGAAAAGAGAACTTATTCGGGAGATAATGTTGCCCGGAACCGGCTGTTCTCATTGCTTGGACGCTTGCACTACAGCTACGACAACAAATACATGGTTACCCTTAACTTCAGGGGCGATGCGTCCAGCAAGTTCCCCGAAAACCTTTGGGGTTATTTCCCCTCGGCGGCTCTTGCATGGAGGATCAGCGAAGAAAATTGGATGAAAGGAATTTCGAACCTTGATTTCCTGAAAATTCGTGCAGGCTGGGGGCGTATTGGAAATGCCAACGTACCCAGCGATAGCTTCACTCCAAAAATGGAAAACAGGAGTCCTACCTATATTGATTATGTGCTGGGGACAAACCAACAACTTGCCGGTGGAACAGCCATGCTGACTATTGTGAACAGTAATGGAAGATGGGAAACGACGGAACAAATCAATGGAGGGGTGGATTTCGGATTGTTCAAAGGAAAATTGAACGGAAGCCTTGAACTTTTCCAACGCAACACACTGGACATGTTATTACCGATAAAAGCACCTGCGCAGGTTGGTAACCGCTTTGACCCGATAGCGAATGTAGGGACCGTAAGCAACAAGGGGATTGAAATAACGCTTGACCATCAAAGCAAAATCGGGAAATTGAATTACTCCGTGAGCGGGAACGTCTCTTTCATAAAGAATGAATTGGTTTCGTTAAATGGTGGTGATGTTATCTACGGCGACCGCAGTAAATCGGATAAGGGATATGCATTATTCTCGTTTTGGGGCTACAAGTACGAAGGCATCTACAAGACCGATGCCGAGGCCTTGCAGCACTTGTACGGATATTCGGCCGTGTCGACTTCTTATCATGCCGGGGATGCTAAATTCGCAGATTTAAACCCCGATGGGAAAATTGATGACAAGGATAAGACAAACCTCGGAAACCCGTTCCCCTGGTTGACTTATGGGTTGAATCTTGGTGCCGAGTACAAAGGGTTCGATTTGCAGCTGTTCTTCCAGGGAGTTGCCGGGAATAAGATTTACAATGCCGTCCGCGAGCGCACCGAAGGCAAAGGAGATGTGGCTACACTAAGCACTTCGATGAGGGATGTTTGGTCGGCATCGAATCCGGAAGGATCGATTCCAAATCCATACGGGACATCCTTGAACTTCGCAAATTCAAGCCGTTTCCTCGAAAACGGCTCATACCTGAGGTTAAAAAACCTGCAAATTGGTTACACCTTGCCTTCGAAAATCACAAAACCGGCCAACATCAACCGTTGCAGGTTTTATTTGTCGGGCAGCAACCTGCTGACCTTTACCGGGTACACCGGTTACGATCCCGAGGTAGGCACATATGGAGTTGATTATGGAAACTATCCGCAGTCACGGACGGTTACAGTGGGTGTGAACCTTGATTTATAAACTCCGAAACGCATTTTGAATTTAAACAACAAAATTATTTCCCCTATTTACAAAAGGAATGATATAAAACTGAGAATCGTATGAAAAAACTAATTTTAATACTCTGTTCAGCAAGCATGCTACTCTTGACATCCTGCAACGATTGGCTTTTGGAACCATCGCCCGGTGTAACGAAGCTTGAGGATTTTTTCACGGTAGGCAAAACCGCTATCCGGGCTACCAATGGGGCGTACGTCCCGTTGATGTGGGAGTTTAACTATACCTATTTCCCCGAATGGTTTATTGGCGATGTGGTTTCGGACGATGCGCTCAAAGGCGGCCAGTCTATTGGTGATATGGCGGATGTGTATGATTTCGAAAATTTCAAAACCAATTCCAACAATGGGTTTTTGTTGGAGTTTTACCGGGCGCAGTACCAGGGAATTGCTCGTTGCAATCTGGGTTTGCAGCAAATACCCAATATGGAAACTGACTCGGTAATGGATGAACGTGTCCAGAAACGGCTGATAGGCGAGTTGAAATTCCTGCGGGCCATGTATTATTTCCGTTTGGTTCGGATTTTCGGAGGAGTTCCGCTTACCACGGCGCCTATTAATTCGGCAACCGACTGGAAACAGCCGCGCGCCACTGCCGCCGATATTTATGCACAGATTACCTCCGACCTGGAAGAGGCAAATGCAGGCCTGTGGAAAAAGAGCCAATATGCGGCGACCGATTTGGGTCGCGCTACCAAAGGAGCTGCACAAGCCATGCTGTTGAAAACGAACTTGTACCTGAAGAACTATCCCGAGGCAAAACGTTGGGGCGATTCCATCATGCTTTCGAACGAATATGGCTTGGTTCCCGATTATGCAGCTAACTTCACGCTGGAAGGTGAAAACGGCAAGGAGTCGGTGTTTGAAATACAGTACATGGCCGATCCGATGAGCGACTATGGTGGCACACATGGTGAAGGTGGAGATGGTTATACCCGTGGTACATTTTCCGTTATCCTCACCCGTTCACGTTCGTCGAAACTTGGTGGTGGCTGGGGATTCAACAAGCCGACACAAAACTTGTATGATGAGTATGAAACCGGCGACCCCCGCCGGGATGCAACGATTATGAACCCTAAGGATGCCGAAATAGAAACACCCGCGCAGGAAATTTACCTGGGCGACCGTTACCTGAGCCGCAAATACGCCTTACTGAATCCCGACAATTCGGCTATCCAGCTGGATCATGCCACCCGTGGACCGATCAACACCAAGGTGATTCGTTATGCCGATGTGTTGCTGATGTACGCCGAAGCTTGTTGTGAAACCAACGACTTGGCCGGGGCAAAAGATGCGCTTGAAAAAGTCCGGGCGAGGGCCCGTGGCACCGCAGCCATTTTGCCGGCATTCCCTT
>DATGXD010000236.1:0-4211 GCA_035299105.1 Paludibacter sp.
AAACAACCGAAAAAACAAAATAGAGGACGCCAAAAAAGCAAACCAGCATTGGTAAAACCGGTGGTTGAAAAGAAAGAGGCGGAAGCCACAGGGTCACCTAAAGTTTTTGTATTGGACGAAAAAACTGAAACAGAAATCGAAGAACCAATTTTGGTTGCCGAACACGAAAATGCAAACACAATGCCCGAAACAACATTAACCAGACAAGAACCTGAAACAAAACATGTTAAGCAGGATGTCGAAGGAGTAAGCCAAAATGGTAACGGCAATGGAGCGCGGGTCAAATTCAACACGAAACAAGAAAAAGTTGAGAAACAATTCGATTTTGATGGGATACTCGAAGGTACAGGCACACTGGAAATGATGGCCGATGGCTATGGTTTCCTTCGTTCGGCCGACTACAACTACCTGGCTTCGCCCGACGACATCTATGTTTCGCAATCGCAAATCAAGCTTTTCGGGTTAAAAACCGGCGATACCGTTACAGGCGCAATCCGCCCCCCGAAGGAAGGCGAAAAATACTTCCCGCTCATAAAAGTGGGTAAAATCAATGGCCGTTCGCCCGAGTATGTCCGCGACCGTGTGCCTTTCGAACACCTCACCCCTCTTTTCCCGGATGAAAAGTTCAATCTGTGCTGCGGTAAAAACGACACGCTTTCAAATAGGATTGTCGACCTTTTCAGCCCTATAGGCAAAGGCCAGCGCGGTTTGATTGTGGCCCAGCCAAAAACAGGTAAAACAGTATTGTTGAAGGATATAGCCAACGCTATTGCCGCCAACCATCCCGAAGTGTACATGATTGTGCTCCTGATTGACGAGCGTCCGGAGGAAGTTACCGACATGGCCCGCAGCGTACGTGCCGAAGTAGTTTCGTCGACATTCGACGAACCAGCCGAACGCCACGTGAAGGTTGCCAGCATGGTACACGAAAAAGCCAAACGCATGGTGGAATGCGGACAGGATGTGGTTATCCTGCTCGATTCAATCACCCGCCTGGCACGTGCCTACAACACCGTTTCGCCTGCTTCGGGCAAAATCCTTTCGGGTGGTGTGGATGCCAATGCGCTGCACAAACCCAAGCGTTTCTTCGGCGCCGCCCGTAATATCGAAAACGGTGGTAGCCTTACCATTATCGCCACTGCGTTGACCGAGACCGGTTCGAAAATGGACGAAGTGATTTTCGAAGAATTCAAGGGTACCGGCAACATGGAGCTCCAGCTCGACCGCAAATTGTCGAACAAACGGATTTTCCCAGCTGTGGATATCATGGCTTCAAGCACCCGCCGCGACGATTTATTGTTGGACAAAGACACGCTGAACCGCATGTGGATTCTGCGCCGCCACTTGTCGGACATGAATTCGAACGAAGCCATGGAATTCCTGAAAGAGCGCATGGAACGTACCGAAAACAACGAAGAGTTCCTGGTGTCGATGAACGGGTAAATAAATTCACGGTTTTAAAAACACGTCAAAATGTCAATTTGCCAACTTTCCAAGGCTCTAAACTTTGGAAATGTGGGCAGAATAAAAAAATGCCGGTTCCTAATCTGGACCGGCATTTTTTTATATGCAAAATTAAACTTACTTCGTGATTCGTTCCAGCCATTTGAGCATGAGCAGCATGGTTGTCATTGAAATTAAACAAGCAACTACGAAAACACTCCAGGTTGCCCAAATGGGGATTTTTTCATAAAGTATTGCTCCTATGAATAACAATTGGTTGCCCAATGCCGTAGCCCCAAGCCATCCGCCCTGCATAACACCTTGATATTGGGGAGGCGCCACTTTCGAAACAAAAGAAATTCCTAATGGCGAAATAAATAATTCGGCAATGGTAAGGACAATATAAGTCCCGAAAAGTAAAAATGGTGTCACTCGTTCATTATCGAGCAAAGGTGTGCCTCCAGTTTCAGGATTAATTGCACTGTAAAGGGGAACATGGTTGATGTATGAACCTATAACCATGATTAAGAATCCCATTGCAGCAATGAACATCCCTATAGCAATCTTTTTAGGCGTAGACGGTTCTTTACCCCGGTTTCTGAGAAAACCAAAAATCCCCATAATCACAGGTGTAAGCAAGACGACAAACAATGGGTTGACGGATTGGAAAATTTCGGCCCCCTTGATTTCTGTTATACCCACGTTAACATGTATTTGGCTCAAATCAGTATAATCCTTTGCAAATTTTGTAAGTGTCAAGCCATTTTGGTGAAATGAAAACCAGAAGAAAATCACAACCCCGAAAACTGCAAAAAGCGCATACATGCGTTGCCTGATTTCGTGGACATCCATCTTAATATCCTGGCTGGCAGCACTATCTTCACTTTTCTTGTCGACCCCCGGGAAATATTTCTTATTGGAAATATAAATTAGCAAGGATATCAACATGGCAATAATTGCAACCCCAAATGCCAACTGAAAACCAACATTAAAAACATCCAGGTAATTTTTAGCAAATTCGGTTAAGTCAGTTTTCCCCGCATACTGACGGATTTGACTCAATGCTTCGGGTTTTAAAGCCCCGTTTAAATACCCGTGGCAAAGCGCAGGCAGACTCGAATTGTATTCAAAACCATGCCGAACAACCCACCAGTTGCGAACACCGACAGCAATTAATGGAGCAAACACGGCACCAACATTGATAAACATATAGAATAATGAAAAACCGGAATCCCTCATTTTAGAATATTCGGGGTTGTCGTACATTTTCCCAACAAGAGCCTGCAAATTCCCTTTAAAAAGCCCGTTTCCAAAGGCAATTGTAAACAAGCCGATACAAGTTAGTATCAAATAAAGTGTTTGGTCGGGTACCGGCGTGGGTGTTGGGATGGCTAAAACCACATAGCCAACCGCCATAACAAACAACCCCACAAGAATAGTTCCCTTGTAGTTCCGTGTTTTATCGGCAATTACGCCTCCTACTAATGCAAATCCATAAATAGAAAAATAAAAAACCGCATAGATTAAGCCTGAGTATTTACCTGACAGACCGAATTTTGCTTCGAGAAACAAAACAAGTATCGCCATCATGGTGTAAAACCCGAAACGTTCGCCCATGTTAGCCAGCGATGCTGCAATGAGCCCTTTAGGATGTTTTTTAATCATAAGAAATTGAATGATTTGGTTTTATAATTGATTTTTTTTCAAGGCTTGAGTACCACACCTTTGTTTCTCCGTCCATCCACCTTGATAAGCACCGGCTTTTCGAAACGGATATGCCGGATAAATTCCGATTCGTATTCCGCTGGCTGGCTGTTCAGGAATTCCGTATCATAGGTTCCATCCTCCAGGTAAGGATTGATGGTGAAATACGCCACCCCGAACGAAGTCAGGTTTTGGAAAAAGTGCGTTCCCTGGCTTGGATCGACACGGTAATTCGACAGCCCCGACTCCACGATGAGCCGGGCATTGCTGATATGCTGCCATTTAACAGGAATGCCTAGCCAGGGGTCGGCCGACCCCC
This sequence comes from Paludibacter sp., assembly GCA_035299105.1. Lineage (GTDB taxonomy): Bacteria > Bacteroidota > Bacteroidia > Bacteroidales > Paludibacteraceae > Paludibacter. Next base: position 3,467 of record DATGXD010000236.1, read on the forward strand.
AACGACCCGGCCCAACAAGCACATAATGCCTGTTTGCCAAAACCAGTTCCCGGTTCAGTTGTTCTATCTCATTCATTATCCTTGTGTTGTTAGCCGCACTGAATGCTTCGGGCTTCACATACACCAGGTCGTAAATATCGTTGGTGATACCGTGTCCCAGCGAATTATGGCAAGTAATAATGGTGTCCTTTTCGGGGATTGAACCAATATCCTCATTGACAACTTCCTTGGTATCGACAATGGGGCGGATTTGAAGCAGGTAAAACATATGCTGTTTCGCGCTGCTGTAATCCAAGTTGACGGCAAATTCTATTTCGACCGGCCTGCCCATTTCGGCTTGGGCTATGTTCAGGATTTCCTTCAGGATTTGGGCTAACGGGAACACATCGTGTTTCAATATATTGGCAAAAGTAATAACCTTTCGCCCCCCCTCATAAAGCCCATCCTGGATAACATGGTCCTGCGGATTGTAGGTGGAGGCAATGTAACGCAATGTCCCGTCTTTTTCGGCTTCCTGGACATTTACTTTCAAAAGATTAAATCCATCATCTACCTGCGGTACAAAATGTACATCGCCAAGGTCGAGGGCATGGAAATAAGTTTGGGTCTCACGCAAGGCAAGTTCCAATGTGCTTGTTTGCAATATGTTATTTGGATATGCCGGTGAGAAACGGAGGCTCAAACCGCCTTCCATTATGTGTTTCCCCAGCCCCATGGCAATGTTTGCAATGCCGTCTTCCGGCTT
>DATGXD010000237.1:0-7731 GCA_035299105.1 Paludibacter sp.
TACGCTAAGTCTTTTGACGGATATAAAAACAGAATTCTATCTAAAATAACCTCACTTACGGTTATTCAAATGATAAATAAATTATTAAACAGAAATATCAACAATATAAAATCACTTGTAGTTTAAATGCACTACGGGTTACATCTAATAAAAGAAGGTTGAAGTATTCATGCTTAATTATATGTAATATCAAAAATTTGTACAACAGATTATTCTTGATTGCCTAAAATTTGTTGCAGTTCATTTATACAAACATTAAAAGCAATAATTTTACCTGTTTGAATATTCTTTGTTGTATTATAAAAGTCATCTTCTGAATTTTCAATGATTCTCATACATTCGGTACGCTGAATTTCAAGCCGTTTTATTAAGCTCTCAATTAATTCTTCCATCACGTAGTGTTATTTATAATTATTCACCTGCAATGCTTTACGCAACGAAATAGGAATAATAATAGTTGTAAGCCCTAATTTGTACAGCCTGCGTTGGATAGAAAAAATGGTGTAATTATGCAACAACCTCGAAGCCCGGTAAGTACCGCTAAAAACAAGCTGCCCTCCAATAAAGGTGGTATTTTGATATTTATCGGTGATTTCAGGGACAATTTTGATTACCTCTTCAGCCACATCGGTGCCAATGGCATACCTGTATTCGGCATGGTAGCCCAACTGGTTGATCAGGTACACGTATTTGTTCAAATCCTGCTTCATATTTTGGGTTATGGTTTCCACCACCTCACTATGGTGGAAACTGTCGGCATCTACTATCCCGACCTGTATAAACACAAAATTTTTATACACATCCTTGAACTTGCTCAAAATCTTGAACAAGGAGTACAATCCTATCCCGCTATACCCGTTGACCAGAATCACTGCGGTCATGTCGTTATAGTCGATACCACCCATGGCGGCATTTTTCCTGGAAAGTTGTTGCTTCAATTCGATAATGGTTTCCGGCATTTTCAAATTCATGACATGCTGAATCTTAACAATTTCTTTCCCGATATGGTTGTAGTGCCCCTTGATATAAACGGCAAGGCCAATCAATGCCGAAGTAATCAGGATAGTTATCCAGCCACCTTCATCAAACTTCAGGACAACAACGGTAATCAATATAAAGGTAGTGAGCAAAAAGCCGGTTCCATTGATCAATAGTTTCCCCACCCATTTCTTTTCATTCTTACGTTCAGAAATCCAGTGCTTCACCATCCCGAATTGAGATAACGAAAAGGTAATGAATACATTGATACTATAAAGCACCACCAGGAAACCAACCGAAGCCTTCGACATCCATATCACGAAATAGGCGGCCACTCCCATTATTAAAATCCCGTTTTGAGACACGAGCCTGTCGCTCAGCATGGTAAAGCTGCGTGGCAGCCACGAGTCGTGCGCCATATTGGCCATTACGCGCGGCCCGTCCAGGAATCCGGTTTGGGCCGCAACAAAAAGCAATGCAGCCTCCGAAACAAGGGTTACATAAAGGAATGTTTTCCCAAAAAGCGGATTCCAGTTAGCAATGGCAGTATCTATAAGCACCGCATTCATTGTTTTCCCCGGTTGCATGTGGACACCGAAAAGGAAATAAGAAATAATCAGGCCTAACACCGCAGCCGAGAGCGAAACAGCCAGTAAACGCATGGTTTTAATGGCCGTCCTAACACGTGGCTCACGCAAATTCGGAATCCCGTTGCTCACCGCCTCAATCCCCGTATACGTTCCAGCACCCATGCTGTAGGCTTTCATAACCAATGCCAATGTGCCGAAAATCCCAAGTTGACTTACGGATACCGAAAAGTCGGAACTTGTTTGCATCGCCACTTCCTTAACTTGCGGGGCATGTACGAAAAAGGAATAACAAATCAGGAATAAATGCGTGAGGATAAATGCTATAAAGATAGGAGTCAATGCGGTTACCGATTCTTTCACCCCCCTTAAATTGAGGATTGCCAATACAACTAAGATCGTAAGTGCAAAAGCGATTTTAAAACCATGATACTGGATTGGGAGGAAACTGAAAATGGCATCGGCGCCACTCGAAACCGATATGGATATGGTCAACACATAATCAATCAGCAGTGCCGAGCCCGAAACCATCCCCACGTTGGGCGAAATTAAGCGGGTGGCAACCAAATAGCCACCTCCACCGTGGGGAAACAATTTTATGATTTGGGAATAACTGGTGCTGATAATAAAAATAGTGGCAGCGGCCAGCAGCCCGACAATAACGGACAAGTTCACATGCACACCCAAGTTTTTATAAATTTCTTCCGGCCCGTAACACGAGGATGACAAGGCATCGGAGCCAAGGCCAACCCATGCCAAAAACACAACCAGTGAAATTTGCCGGAACGTTCCGCTATCCTTCAAATCACGCGGATTCCCAATCACCGTTTTCCTTACTTTTCCAATAACATCAGTCATTTTCTATTTCTTTAAAATTACACGTAAAATATTCCGTCACAAAGTTCCGACATATTTTATAAATCTGGCATAAAGATGTTTTTGGAAGGTATAAAGATTTTATAAAGATTTAAGAACACAACAGCCAGGGTGCTGGCAAACCATTTTTTTAGTACTTTTGTCGACCATTTTAAATGCATCGGCAAGTGAAACTACCCGGATACGACCAACCCACATACATCGACGAATACGACTACCCGCTACCAGACGAACGGATTGCCAAATTCCCGTTGCCACAACGCGACACATCGAAATTATTGGTCTATAAAAATTCCCGTATCTCGGAAAGCACATTTGCGCAGGTTTCCAATTTTTTACCCGGAAATTCGCTGCTCGTTTACAACAACACAAGGGTAATCCAGGCACGGCTGATATTCCGGAAATCAACCGGAGCGCGGATCGAGGTATTCTGCCTTGAACCGCTCGCTCCTGCCGATTATGCCCAATCGTTGGGTTCGACCGGCACCTGCGTGTGGAAATGCATGGTGGGCAACCTCAAAAAATGGAAAAACGAAGCATTGAATAAAAACATTGTTGTTGGAACGCAATCTGCCACTTTCACGGCCGAATTGCTCGAAACAAAAGGGAATACCCACGCCGTCCGTTTTTCGTGGGACAACCCCGGGATACACTTTGCCGACGTACTCGAAAATGCCGGCGAACTCCCTATCCCACCCTACCTGCACCGCGACACGGAAGAAAGCGACCTGACAACCTACCAAACCGTGTATTCGAAAATCAAAGGCTCGGTGGCTGCCCCCACGGCTGGTTTGCATTTCACGCCCGGGGTTTTCGAAAGCCTGAAACAGAAAAACATCGAAACCGAAGAACTGACCTTACACGTGGGTGCCGGAACTTTCCAACCCGTGAAAACCCGCGACATTGCCGAACACGAAATGCATACCAAAGTCATTTCGGTGCAAAAAACGACTATCGAACATTTACTGCAAAACCTGGGGAATATCATTGCCGTTGGGACTACTTCGGTACGGACACTGGAGAGTTTATATTACATTGGTAGCGCCCTCCCCCTCAACCCCTCCTCCCCCTTTCATCGGGGGGTAAGTCCAAAGGCCGACTTGAAGCCCCTAATTGTAGGGCAGTGGACACCTTACAAAAAACACGAGGAAATCCCGGTACGGCAGGCGCTGCAAAACATCCTGGATTATATGGAACGGAACAACCTGGCCACACTCCATGCCGAAACACAGATAATGATAAAACCCGGATATGAATTCAAGCTGGTGAATGGCATAATCACCAATTTCCACCAGCCTAAAAGTACCTTGCTACTGCTTGTTTCGGCCTTTGTAAATGGCAACTGGAAAACCATTTACGATTATGCCCTAACGCACGATTTCCGTTTCTTGAGCTATGGCGACAGTTCTCTTTTATTAAAATAAGAACACCCCCGCCGACAAAAGTGCAAGCCTCGGGTTTTAAAATTGGAACATATTGCAAGACACCTCCCTTTTTTGTACTTTTGCACAAGTTTTCAATTTTTGAACGAATTACAACCTCATGGAAAAAATTATTATCCTCGACTTCGGCTCACAAACCACACAGCTTATTGCCCGCCGCCTGCGCGAACTGAACGAATATTGCGAAATCCTCCCCTACAACAAGTTTCCCAACGACACCACCAATATCAAGGGCGTGATTTTGTCGGGAAGTCCTTATTCGGTCTATGATCCGGCAGCTTTCAAAACCGACCTGACTCAGTTCAGGGGCAAATTCCCCGTGCTCGGAATCTGTTACGGCGCACAACTTATGGCCTATACTTCCGATGGGGTTGTCGAGTCGGCCGGCTCGCGCGAGTATGGACGTGCCAACCTGTCGAGTATCGACACAGAGGATTTGTTGATGAAAGGCATTCAACCCGGCTCCCAGATATGGATGTCGCACGGCGACTCAATCACCAGGATACCGGCCAATTTCAAAAAAATTGCCAGCACCGATGACGTTGAACTGGCAGCTTACAAGGTTGAAGGCGAAAATACCTGGGGCGTACAATTCCATCCCGAGGTTTTCCACACACTCGATGGCACTTTATTGCTTGACAACTTCTTATCCATATGCCAGTGTAAAAAAGACTGGAACCCAGCCTCATTTGTTGAAACCACGGTAAACCAACTGAAAGAACAACTTGGTAACGACAAAGTGGTGTTGGGACTTTCGGGCGGTGTCGATTCATCCGTTGCCGCCGTGTTGCTGAACAAGGCTATTGGTAAAAACCTCACCTGCATTTTCGTCGACCACGGGTTGCTCCGCAAAAACGAGTTCGAAAACGTGATGCGCGACTACGAACACCTGGGACTCAATGTGGTTGGTGTCAACGTAAAAGAACGTTTTTACAAAGCGCTGGCTGGTGTTTCCGACCCCGAACAAAAACGGAAAATCATAGGCAGTGGGTTCATTGATGTTTTCGATGAAGAAGCACACAAAATAAAAGATGTGAAATGGCTGGCCCAAGGCACTATCTATCCCGACATCATCGAATCGCTTTCCATTACCGGGACAGTGATTAAATCGCACCACAACGTGGGTGGTTTGCCCGAAAAAATGAACCTCAAATTGTGCGAACCGTTGCGCCTGCTTTTCAAGGACGAAGTCCGCCGTGTGGGAACTGAATTGGGCATGATGCACCACCTCATCAAACGCCAGCCGTTCCCCGGCCCCGGACTTGCGGTACGGATCCTGGGCGATATTACAGCCGAAAAAGTACGCATTTTGCAGGATGCCGACGACATTTTCATCAACGGCCTCCGCGAATGGAACCTGTACGACAAGGTATGGCAGGCGGGCGTTATCCTCCTTCCTGTGCAATCGGTTGGTGTGATGGGCGACGAGCGCACGTACGAAAATGCCGTAGCCTTGCGCGCGGTAACTTCAACCGATGCCATGACGGCCGACTGGGCTCAATTGCCTTACGAATTCCTGGCCAAAATGTCGAACGAAATCATCAACAAGGTAAAAGGTGTAAACCGCGTGGTGTACGACATCAGTTCGAAACCACCTGCAACTATCGAGTGGGAATAATGTTTTTGATGGATAATGTGGTGATATGGGAATGTGTTGGTTTATGAATCAGACATTACACACACCACCAATTATTAATTACCAAAATGATCGACACCCATTCACATATATATTCCGAAGAGTTTGATGCCGACCGTGTCGAAGTAATCCAACGAGCCAGGGAAGCCGGTATTACGCATATTATTTTACCCAATTGCGACAGCGGGACATTAACCCCAATGCTGGCCTTGGAAGCGGAATACCCGGGTTATTGCCATGCGGCCATTGGCTTGCATCCTACAAGCGTGAAGGAAAATCACCTCGATGAACTTGCAATTATTGAATCTGAATTGAAACGCAGGAACTGGATTGCGGTTGGTGAAATCGGGATTGATCTTTATTGGGACAAGACATTTTTGCAGGAGCAAATCATTGTCTTTCAGCGACAAATTGACTGGGCGCTAAAGTATAACCTGCCCGTGATTATTCACGTCCGGGATTCTTTCCGCGAAACAATGAACGCTCTTGCCCCCTACAAAAACTCGGGCCTGCGGGGAGTTTTCCACAGTTTCACAGGCTCATTCGAAGAAGCCGAAGAGATAATCGCCTTTGGAGGTTTCTTACTGGGTATAAACGGCATTGTCACGTTCAAAAACTCCGGGCTGGCAGCAGCCGTGGCCCGGATAGACCCGAAACACATTGTATTGGAGACAGATGCGCCTTACCTCACCCCCGCCCCGTATCGCGGGAAACGGAACGAAACTTCATACATCGGGTTGGTGGCAAAAAAGCTAGCTGAAGCGTACAACTGCACGGCCGAAGAAATCGACAGGCTGACGACACTAAATGCCGAATCTTTATTCGAAAGTTTAAAGAATTAGTATTTGTTATTCAATATATTTTTATACTTTTGCAATTCCAAAAAACGGAGAGGTGCTCGAGTGGTTGAAGAGGCACGCCTGGAAAGCGTGTATACCCCTAAAGGGTATCGAGAGTTCGAATCTCTTCCTCTCCGCAAAAAAACACAAGTCAGGAAAAGCCCGTAGAATCGATGATTCTACGGGCTTTTCGTTGTTTCATGAAGAATCCGTTCCCATTGTTTCAGAATCCAATTATTTACCCTATTTTTGCATTGAAACAACATTTGGCGATGGTATTCGCCCGGAACTGCCCTAACCAGCTGATAATACCTAGGGTGTTTAATCATTTTGTGACCATGCGCACAAAACAATTAAACAGGCTTTGGGTACACTTCTGTCCGGATTAGGGCTTCTTGCTTTTAGTCCATTCAGATTGAAGTTGAGAATTGTCATATCACTTAAAACCAATCTTCCCACGAGAATGATCCATAAAATAATTCGCACTTACGACCAATACCATATTTTCAAATACTTGATCAAATGGCTTCTATATGTCATACCGGTTTCATTCAGCGTAGGCTCACTGATTGCATTATTTTTATGGTTGCTTGAAAAAGCAACGGAATTTCGTTTTGCCCACGGATGGTTACTTTACTTTTTACCCCTGGTCGGTGTCATTATCGTGGCATTGTACAAGTTCAAAGGCAAAAATTCAGAAGCCGGCAACAATTTGGTTATGGATGAAATACACAAGCCGGGTGGAGGCATCCCATTCCGCATGGCCCCGTTTGTTTTGTTTTCCACTGTTGCCACACACCTTTTTGGCGGTTCTGCCGGACGCGAAGGAACCGCAGTGCAAATCGGGGGTAGCGTGTCCAACTATTTCGGGAAACAGTTCAAACTTAAACACGAAGATTTGCGAATTTTACTTATGACCGGTGTTGCAGCAGGTTTTGGAGCCGTATTCGGAACACCCGTGGCAGGCACCATATTCGCACTCGAGGTACTGGCCATCGGACACATAAAATACGATGCGCTGCTACCCGCTTTCATGGCCGCCCTATTGGCCGACATGGTGTGCTCCATGTACGGTATACAACACACCCATTACAGCATCCACTTTCATGAAAACAGACAGTTTGGCGAGTGGGGCTTCTCACTGAACTACAAGGTGTTGCTTTTTGCTGCCGGTGCCGGTATTGCTTTCGGGCTAACCGGCTATTTATTTTCAGAAGCAATACACAACTTAAAAATCATTTTCCACAAACACATAAAATGGAAATACGGAATACCTATTGCCGGCGGAACCTTAATTATCGCACTTACATTCATACTTGGATCCAAAGACTACCTGGGCATCGGGGTAACAACAGCAAGCGGAACCGGGAATT
>DATGXD010000238.1:0-23603 GCA_035299105.1 Paludibacter sp.
ATACTGGCAGCAGGTTCGACCACCATCACGGCCAGCCAGGCCGGCGGCGCGAACTACGATGCGGCGGTGGATGTTCCCCAGGACCTGGTGGTTGATGCCAAGCAGCTGACGATAACAGGCGTGACGGCCGCCAACAAGGAATACGATGGCACGGACGTTGCCACCCTGGTGGGCGGCGCATTGAGCGGCGTTCTGAACTCGGATGACGTGACAATCGTTGCCGGTACCGGCTCGTTCGCCGATGCCAGCGTGGGCGCCTCGAAGGTTGTGACTGCCACGGGCTACGCCCTTGGCGGCACCAAGGCCGGCAACTACGTCCTGGCGGCACAGCCACAGGGAATGACAGCCGACATCACGAAAGCAACATTGACTATTGCAGGTGCAACGGCAGCAAACAAGATATATGATGGAAACAATATTGCTTCAATGACTAGTGGTACGTTGCAAGGCGTGTTCAACTCCGATGATGTGACAATTTCTGTCGGAACAGGAACATTTGATGATGCTAATGTAGGTACAGGTAAGACCGTTACCGCCACGGGTTACGCCCTTGGAGGAACCAAAGCGGGTAACTATACCTTGGCAGCACAGCCAAGCGGCTTGACAGCCAATATCACAGCCCTTGAATTGACAATCAGCGGTGTAACTGCATCCGACAAGGTGTACGACGGGACGACCGCAGCTACTTTGAACGGCGGTGCACTGGTGGGCGTATTGAACTCGGATGACGTGACTATCACGGCCGGTACGGGTGCATTCGCCGATGCCAACGTGGGTTCAGGCAAGCTGGTTACGATAACTGGTTACGCACTTGCTGGAATCAATGCAGGTAATTATACATTGGCAGCACAGCCAAGCAGTACGATTGCCAATATATCGAGCGCGTCCTTGACAATCAGCGGTGTAACAGCCTCCAACAAGATGTACGACGGGACAACCGTTGCCACCCTGAACGGCGGAGCACTGAACGGAATATTGAACTCGGATGACGTGACCATCGTAGCAGGAACAGGAGCGTTTGACAATAATTACGTGGAAGCAGGTAAGACCATTACTGTCATGGGTTATGCCCTTGGAGGAACCAAAGCGGGCAACTATACCTTGGCTGAGCAGCCAAGCGGCTTGACGGCCGATATTACAGCCCGTCCTTTGACAATCAGTGGTGTGACAGCCTCCAACAAGATGTACGATGGAACAACCGCAGCCACTTTGAACGGCGGTGCATTGGTCGGCGTGCTGAACTCGGATGACGTGACTCTTACGGTTGGTACAGGCGCATTCGCCGACGCCAACGTGGGTACAGCAAAACCCGTGACAGCCACAGGTTATGCAATCGGTGGAACTAAAGTCGGCAACTACACATTGGCAGCACAGCCAAGTGGTTTGACAGCGGATATAACATCTGTTTCACTGGCAATCACTGGCGTGACAGCATCCAACAAGGTGTACGACGGGACAACCGTGGCCACTTTGACTGGTGGAACACTGAATGGTGTGCTGAACTCGGATGACGTGACTCTTACGGTTGGTACGGGCGCATTCGCCGATGCCAATGCCGGAACGGCAAAACCCGTGACAGCCACAGGTTATACCCTGGGTGGTGCACAGGCCGGCAACTACACTTTGGCAGCACAGCCAAGTGGAATGACAGCCGACATTGCCAAGGCAACCCAAACAATCACGTTCGGAGCAATTCCGGATAAGAAACTGGGAGATGCTGACTTCACAGTCAGTGCAACAGGTGGCGATTCCGGTAATCCGGTTACATTTACAAGCAGCATTACAACTGTTGCAACCGTAAGTGGCAACACCATTACGATAGTAGGAACGGGTACAACAGTCATTACCGCCAACCAGGCTGGCAATGCCAACTATGAAGCCGCAGTTCCGGTAGACCAGAACCTAACGGTGAACGACACGCTTGTCGCACCAACCAACCTGAGCTATTCCAGCCCGGTGGTGTTCACCAAGGGAAGCCCAATTGTGCCAATGTTGCCAAGTGTGACCGGCACGGTGACCAACTACAGCATAATCCCGGCATTGCCGGCAGGCTTGAACCTGAATGCTGCGACCGGTGTTATCAGCGGAACTCCCGAGGTTTTGAGTTCGGCGACAACTTACCAGGTGGTAGCCGGCAACAGGGTGGGGGACACTAGTTTCCAATTGGAAATTACTGTGAAAGATTCCGCTTCCAGCATACCGAGCGACCTGAGTTATTCCAGCCCGGCGGTGTTCACTGAGGGAAAAGCAATTGTAGCATTGTCGCCTGTTGTGAAAGGTACGGTAACCAGCTACAGCGTAAGCCCGGCATTGCCGGTAGGCTTGAGCCTGGATGCTACGACCGGTGTTATCAGCGGTACTCCTGCGGTTGCGAGTGCAAACGCTACTTACCAAGTGATGGCCAGCGATGGCTTGGGCAACAGCACGAGCTTCCAGTTGCAGATTGAGGTGGTTGCTAAAGAATCGCCGATACCAAGCAGCTTGAGCTATTCCAGCCCGGCGGTATTCACCAAGGGAAGCCCAATCGTGGAAATGTCGCCTATCGTGAGCGGTACGGTGACCAACTACAGCGTAAGCCCGGCATTGCCGGCAGGCTTGAGCCTGGATGCGGCGAGCGGTGTTATCAGCGGTACTCCCGAGGTTGCAAGTGCAATGACGACTTACCAAGTGGTGGCCAGCGATGGCTTGGGCAACAGCACAAGCTTCCAGTTGCAGATTACGGTGAACGACCCTGGAACGCCAGACACAGCGCCAAGCAACTTGAGCTATGCAGGTCCGGTAGTGTTCACGGTGGATGTGCCAATAGACTCCATGATGCCAACTGTTACAGGCAATGTAACCAGCTACAGCGTAATCCCGGCATTGCCGGCAGGTTTGAGCCTGGATGCAGCGAGCGGTGCTGTCAGCGGGACTCCGACTGTTCCAACCGAAAAATCCACTTACGTGGTAACTGCTTCAAATAATATAGGCAGCACAACTTACCAGTTCGAATTGACAGTCATCAGCGCTACTGCTGTTGATGTGGCTCCATCGAACCTAAGTTACGAAACTCCGGTGACTCTTGTTACAGGAGCAGCCATAAACAGTTTGAACCCAAGCGTGAGGGGCACGGTGGTAAGTTACAGTGTTAGCCCCGGGTTGCCCAATGGTTTGTCTCTTGATACTTCTACAGGTGTTATCAGTGGAACCCCGACAACGGTTAGCGACTTGGCAACTTACAAGGTAACAGCTTCAAATGCGTTTGGCGCTACTTCCTTCGAACTGAAAATCAGGGTGGAATTGCCAATAGCAATTGATCCTATTAACGAAGGCAACCCGATTGTGGAATGTGAAGCTGTCACAACGATGAACATTGATTACACCCTTAACACCGGCACGCCTGCTCAATTCAGGATTCTGTTTGACGCCGCAGCGCAAGCCGCAGGGTTGGTGAATGTGGATTATACCAATATCGCTTCAGGGACAAATTCAATATCGTTTGCAATACCTGCCGAAGTGACGTTCGGAACATACCATGCATTTGTTCAATTCAAGGATCAATTCGGGGTTGAAAGCGTTCAGTTCCCGTTTGAATTGAAGATCAATGCCAACTCAGAATATATTGTTCAGAAATTTGATGATGTTGTCTTGTGTGACAATAGTAGTAACCAGTTTGTTGGATACCAATGGTACAAAAACGGCGACCTGATTGTGGGTGCAACGAAGCAATTCTATTGTGATCCGAACGGAATAAACGGCTCGTACTATGTTGAACTGACAACTGTTGATGGAGTGAAGGTTAACACCTGTCCAAGGGAATTTAACCAGATGAACGTGAGGAGGGTGAAGGTTTATCCAAACCCAACAACGGCCGAGCAAGGATGTATTATCCAGTTTGTCGGATTTGATGCTGCGGATTTGGGCAATGCGAAATTGACGGTAACCGATGTTACAGGAAACGTGGTTTATTCTTCGGTTGACCTTACTGCAACATATAAACTGGAAATGTCCAACCTCTATGATGGAATGTATCTTGGGACGGTTTTGATGGAAAATGGATCTAAGCAAGTATTCAAAATCATTGTGAAAAAGTAAGTGAACTATGGTTCGCGGTTTGGGGAAACAAACCGCGAACCATATGATAAACAAGTTTATAATTTATAAAACATATAACAATATGAAACGAGCATCTTGTATATCAGTGCAAACGAGCATGAATAGGAATTTGTACATGTCACGGAAAAAATTGCAAGGTTTGTTACTGCTAACCGGAATCACTGCCAGGGTATTCCACTGCTCCATTGGGCAAAGAAAACTTCTGCTTGCATTTTGCTTCATGGTGGGAGGGATTGTTTCTGCCCAGAATAACAAGCACTACCTGAACCTCGATTTATCGGGCGGAATGCACAGCCTGGGCTATTCGCTTCAAAGCGGGACGACCAACCCCTTCCTGGGTTTGGGGGTAAGTGCTTCATACAGTTATTTCTTCAACAGTAATTGGGGAGTAAATGCGGGTCTCGAAATCCAATCCCTGGGCGATTATGCCACCCTTAATTATTTGTCCACCTTAACAGATGTGGATACGGATGGCGATACGTATGAATTCAGGTCCGATTTTAAGAACTGGCGCGAAAAACAACATGTACTCCTGTTGGAAATCCCCATCAAGGCACAATATAGATACCCGTTGCAGAAAAAGCTTGACCTTCTGGCAACTGCCGGATTTAAAATCGGTATCCCGGTGGCTGCCAATTATAAATCGTTCGAAGGACAGATTGTTAACACGGGATATTACGACCAATGGAATGTGGTGTTGTCGGATATGCCCCAACACGGGTTTTCCACCATCGCCAACTCCTATTCGGGAAACCTGAAATTGAAGGCTGCCTTTATGGGATTGGTCGAAGTCGGGGGATTATACCAACTAAAACCAGGACTTAAACTCTATTCCGGACTTTATCTCAATTATGGTCTTAATATCCTTGCTGCCGGCAACAAACCTATATACCAACCAGACGGCGTATACAACGGTATTTTGGCATCGGACCTTGTTCGCAACACATGCCCTTTGGCTGTGGGCATAAAGGTGGGGGCTTCTTGGGAATTGGATAAACTGTTTAAATCCAAACCGGGACATTCTTCCCGTACCAGCCCGGCAAGAAGGCAGGCAAACAGCGGCTTGGCCCATTCGGTGAAAGTTGAAAAGAAAGAACCTGCCCCTGTGGTTGCACCGGTGAAAACGGAAGAGCCACGGCAAGTTGCCACGGCCAAACCGGAAGTGAAAACTCCGGATACCCAAAGCAACAAGGCACCGGAAGTTAAAGCACAACCGGTTCAATCGGTGGCCGAAATCTTGCGCAACACCGCCGCCGAACGGAAAGCTATAGCCGAAAAAGCTACTGCGGAAAAGGCAGACAAGGCGGAAAAACCGGGAGCAGGGTCAAAACCCGAAGCATCCGCAAAACCGGAGAAGGTAGAAAAACCCAAAGTTGAAATGCTCCACGCGGACGTTACCCAATTGAAATCGGTTAACTTGATTGACAAGCCGATAAAGGGCAGTTCCTTTTTTGAACCGAATTTCAAGCAGACAATCGACAGCCTGGGCGAAGCCATCATATTGCGCATCGCTTTTGAACCGGGGAAAAGCATGCTCACCAAAGAATCGTACAAATACATCGACAAGTTTGTTGAATGGATAAAAGAAAACCCCGGGTATGTGGTCGTGTTGCAAGGCCATGCCGATAGCGAAGGGTCGCAGGAGGTTAACCAGGCAATTTCCGAATCGAGGGCTGCTACCATTGGAAATTATTTGGTGAGAAAAAAGGTTGACCCCGAAAGAGTTAAGACCATTGGCTTCTCCAACTTCAAGCCTATAGCAACCAACGACACCCCCGATGGAAGGTCGAGAAACAGGCGTGTTGAAATTTTAATTGCGAAAACCAAATAAGCATACACCCCAAACTCCAGGTTAGCGGGGACACGACTCCAAATCGAGCCCCCGCTTGGTTTTGGTGGTAAATGATAATTGCCTGCTATTGCCTGGCCCTACAGGCTATCCACCCCGTTCAAATCCTCGAAAGCAACCCGCAGCCGGGCAACCATCGACTCTTCCGCCTTCCGTAGCCAAACGCGCGGGTCGTAATGTTTCTTGTTCGGCTTGTCCGGTCCCTCGGGATTGCCGATTTGCCCTTGCAGGTAGTCGCGGTTAGCCCCTTCAAATTCCCTGACACCATTCCAGTAAGCCCATTGGGTATCGGTGTCGATATTCATTTTCACTACCCCGTAACTGATGGCTTCGCGGATTTCTTCGTGTGTCGATCCCGAGCCGCCATGGAACACGAAGTTCACCGGGCGCTCTTCGGCCAGGGCATCCTTTTCTTTGATGTACATTTGCGAATTCTTAAGGATAACCGGTGTCAGCTTCACATTCCCGGGCTTGTAAACGCCATGCACATTGCCGAACGAAGCCGCGATGGTGAAGTTCGGCGAGATTTTGCCCAGTTCCTTGTAGGCATAATAAACATCCGAGGGCTGGGTGTACAGCAAGCTGTTGTCGATACTGCTGTTGTCCACCGCATCTTCCTCTCCTCCCGTTATGCCTAGTTCAATTTCCAGGGTCATGCCCAGCCGGTGCATGCGTTTCAGGTAGTTTTTGCATATGGCAATATTCTCTTCGAGCGGCTCTTCCGAAAGGTCGAGCATATGCGAGCTGAAAAGCGGTTTCCCTGTTTCGATGTAGTGCTGCTCGCCTGCATCGAGTAGGCCGTCAATCCATGGGAGGAGTTTCTTTGCTGCATGGTCGGTATGTAGGATAACCCAAGCGCCATAAGCCTCGGCCAATGTATGTATGTGTCTCGCCGCGGCAACGGCGCCTAAAATGGCTGCCTGCTGCCCTTCCGACTTCAATCCTTTCCCGGCATAAAATGCGGAGCCCCCGTTCGATAGTTGGATTATCACAGGGGCATTCGCTTGTGTGGCTGCTTCCATCACGGCATTCACCGTCGAGGAACTTACCACGTTCACGGCCGGGATGGCAAACCTGTTCATTTTTGCCTCCTGGAAGATGTATTGTAGGTCTTTCCCTGTTATGACCCCCGGTTTTACCACTTCTGAAATTCTTTTCATAACTTTTCCATTAAAATTGTTTTAAACCTGTGTTTTTTTTAAACAACTGCCAGCCCGAAAAGTTGGTTTTAAAAAAACTGCTTAACACAATGCAGAAGTTGCCATTTTTCAGTTCCTAACTTCCAAATCACCCGATAATTATATAAAAACATGCTGTAAAACATAAAAATTAACCCAATAAAAAATTACATTAACAATAAAAAAATTATATCTTTACACCGTTAATCCAATAAGGCGTAATGCCAGGTTACTGCCACCTCTATTTTTATTAACCCTAAAAAATATTTTTATGAAAACAAAATTAGTTGTCATTTCCATCTCTTTAAGTATTTCACTTTTATTAAGTGCACAACTCAAGGTATCCGCCGACGGCAACGTGGGCCTGCAACTGGGTACCGCTACACCCTTGTCTGCCCTGTCGGTGGGCGGTGTGGGCGGCGCTTCCGCCAAAGGTTACATATTGGGAGAAAACTGCCAGACAGGTTTAAGTGTGTCGAGGACGGGGACATCGGCAAACAACCAACAGTATTCGATTTTTGGAAGTTCTGCCGTTGTTTCAACCAAGTCCTCCTATGGCATTGGCGGCTACAGCTACCTGCCTACACTGCTGGGTTCGGGGAGGTCATGGGGCGTGGTAGGCTATGCCGGAAACTCCACGAGCGGGTACAATTACGGGGTCATGGGTACCCATTTCGGCACGGGCAACGGGGCCGGCATTGTGGGTACCGTGAACGGGAACCAGGACGTGAACGTGCCGGGCATATATGCCGGCTACTTTGTGGGGAACGTGTATGTGACGGGTACCCTTACCGGGAATCCCGTGGTAAACTCCGACAAACGTTACAAGAAGAATATCGTGGGGTTGAACACCGCCTCCACATTGAGCTCGGTTCTGCAGATGCAGCCGGTTGAATACAACCTGGCGCAGGTGTACATGAAGTCCAAAGGCGACTCGGCCGTGGTTGAACGTCCGGTGTACGATGAAAACTCGCAGGTGTTCCAGAAGAAGCACTACGGGCTGATAGCCCAGGATTTGCAGCAGCTTTACCCTGATTTGGTGTACTCCGACGACAACGGGTACCTGAGCGTGAACTATGTGGGTATCATCCCCCTGCTCATTGAATCGATCAAGGAACTGAAGGGCGAAATCGAGGCCCTTTCCGCCGGCCCGAAAAAAGCCGGGGCGCAGGCAGCCTCCTCCCCCGATGGCGTGGATGCCCTGTCTTACCCCATGCTGGAGCAGAACGTCCCCAACCCGTTCAACCAGTCCACCACCATCGGTTTTTACCTGCCGGCAACTGTTTCCACCGCCAGTGTCTATGTGTACGACATGAACGGCACGCAGCTGAAAAGCTACCCTGTTTCCGGAATCGGGAAGGGGAGTGTCGAAATCCAGGGCGCCGAATTCAATGCAGGCATGTACCTCTATGCCCTTATTGCCGATGGCAAGGTAATTGATACTAAAAGAATGATATTAACTAAATAAATAAAAGAATGAAAATTAAAAATATATCCCTTGTAGTTGTACTAAACTTATTTATTTATTGTACGGCAACTTCAACTAAGACCTCAGAGGCCTCCAATTTATCCACGTCTACAAATACCGATATTAAAATCAACCACACACAAAGCAAATCTTTAATCGAACGGTTTAATAAAATTCGTATTGGTAAAAAATTAAATAATGTTCAAGCCGATACAATTCTAGATAATATATGTGCGAAAATAATGCATAATAATAGACTGTATAAAAATTATGATAATTCGTTTAATGAAGACTCTATTAGAAATTTGATGTTCTTAAGCGGAATAACTGATTACCAATATGAATTAGTTGAATTTAATGACGTTGACACATTGAAAAAATTTAGTGATTTTATTGTTAATGATAAATTTAGCAATTTAAGAATGGGTTATGTAAAGAATGGAAACAAACATATTTTATTTAAAACCAAAAATTATTTGAAATTTGATCATTCGGTAGCAAGGTGTTATTCTGATGTCGTTGATCCGATGAAAAATAAATCTTTAAAAAAGATAGTTGTGTCAAATATAAAAACGGATTCAGTCAAGTATTTTACTATACCCCTCATAAATGATGATTATTATTATGAATTTTCAAACAAAATACCTTTAAGAAACACGTATTTTATAAAAACCTTTAAGCAAGGGGGGATTTTTAATTCGGGCAAATTGGTTTTTTGTGCGAATAGTGAACAAGAGGCTAAAATGTTTTTAGTGGTTTTCAATAAAAATGGATTAATTGTTACGATATTTAAATAGCATGCTTCTATGAAAATAACATATTTAATGATAATTCTAATTGTATGTAATACAGTTGTTCATGGGCAATCAAAAATAATGTATACATACAAAGGAAATGCATCGGTGAATTTTGATTATGTCTGGAGTATTGGATTGACATTTGATCGGCCAATTACCTCAGAGTATCACGCAACTAGTGGACTTAATACAAAAGGTGTGTTTTGTACTACCTTAAAAAATGACGAGATAATAAATAATAAATTGTCAAATGTAAATAAGGTGATTTACAACTCAGGCAATATTTCTTATAATTCCCAAGAAGTAATGGTTGATGACAATTTTTATCAGAATAATATTTATTTTGACATTACTGCAGGGTACAATAGAAATACAATTAATTTTGATGTTAATTATGATTACCTTGCCTCATCTGTCGATTTATCAAATGGAGTATATAGTTCGGGTGTGTTATCTTACACCTTTCCAGTTGTAAAATCAAATTTGCCATCATCTGTCTTAAAATATTTAAATCCATCTCCTCTTGTCGAATCTACGAATTTGAGTATAGCAAATATGGCTGCATCTATAACGTCAGATTGTACTGATTTACGTATCTCAATTATTAAATTATGTAAATGGATTGAGTCAAATATTGCAATGAAGAATACTAACCCATCAAACAAATCATCAGATGTGTTTAATAGTAAAACTGCGGATTGCGATGGGGCAGCTCATTTATTAGCAGCTTTTTGTCGAAGCTTAAATATTCCTGCGCGTATAGCAGTAGGTTATTATATGGGGAATGCATTTAGTTTTCCCATAAATAAAGATGGCTCAAAAAAATACGACTGGGGTACGCCTGGTAACGATTATCATGCTGCCTGTGAAATTTATATTCCATATATGAACAAATGGGTGCGGTGTGATCCAGCCCAACGAACAGTTTTATTCGGTAACCAAAATTTCATCAAAATGGCTTCTGGAATCGAATCGACAACTGATTTATTAGGCAGTGGAGCATCCTTCTACCCTTCAACTACTCAATCACCAAGACCAGTATTGACTGGAATAACAATTAACCCGAGTGTCATTGTTCATTCCAATAATTCTAACTATCAATTTATTAGTTCTGAAACCTTTCCTTTAGACAATCTATTGACGTTAAATTTCGGTGTGTTTTGTGCTTACAATCCGTCTCTTACCGTTGGGTTAAACGACAAGGTGACTATCCAGGATCCACCTCCGGGCACAATGGGGATGCCGGTAGGGTTGCTTCCAGGCAATACTTATTCCATGGTGCCCTGTTCGCCGGCTAACTTTTATGCAAGGTTTGTGTCGGAAAGCACCCCGCAAACCTATTCAACCGGGTTCGACTGGTACATTGTCCTGTATCGTTCTACAGGCGAGGAATATGTTTATGCGCAGCAAGAGGGGATTTTCTCGAACGCATACACGCCCGGTGATTCTGGCGAAGGCTGTTTCTGGCAGCCCACCGCGGGTGCTTTGCCCGCCTACGACTGGCTGTACGATCCTTCGGGCAATATCTACGGGAAAGTGAGGGTGGCTGTCCACATAAACGATGGGGACATCAAGTACGATGAAACTACCATTGGGTTGAACCCGAGCAACGACATCCACGACGTGGTGTATAGTTCGGACACCACCATAAACGCTTGCGCGGAATTGAAGCTCACCAACGTGTCGGTTTCCGGGACACCTTCCATAACCGTCAATTCAAACGGGCTGGGCACAACCATAAACGGCACCTTCGAACTGCCCGTAGGCGCTACCCTGATGGTTAACCCGTAGGGGGCTGGCATGCAGATATGGAAACAACCGGGATATTGGCAGCAATTTACCAATATCCCGGTTGTGTGTTTTGTCGCCTTTGGGCTTGCAGCCGCCGGTTTTCAGGCGGTTTTCAGGCGGTTGATGTTGGCCTTTTCTATTTTGCTTTGGGCGTATGGAAGCGAGATTGACAGCACCTTTTCCTTTTTCGAAGGCATTTCGAACATTTCGTCCATCATGATCGATTCGGTGATCGAACGCAGGCCGCGTGCGCCAAGCTTGAATTCTATCGCCTTGTCCACGATGTATTCCAGCACTTCTTCCTCGAAAATGAGCTCGATTTCATCCATTTTGAAGAGTTTGATGTACTGTTTGATAATCGAGTTTTTCGGTTCGGTCAGGATTCTCCTCAAGGCGTTCCTGTCCAGTGGTTCAAGGTAAGTAAGTATCGGCAGTCGCCCGATGATTTCAGGTATCAGCCCGAACGATTTCAAGTCCTGGGGTGCAATGTATTGCAGCAGGTTGTGCTTGTCCACGTGTTCGTTTTCGCGCACCGAGTTGTAGCCCACCACCCGGGTGTTGAGCCTGGCAGCAATCTTTTTCTCGATGCCGTCGAATGCGCCCCCGCACACAAACAGGATGTTCTGCGTGTTTACCGGGATCATTTTCTGGTCGGGATGCTTGCGGCCTCCTTGCGGTGGCACGTTCACCACCGAGCCTTCGAGCAGTTTCAGCAGGCCTTGTTGCACGCCTTCGCCGCTCACATCGCGGGTAATGCTCGGGTTGTCGCCTTTCCGGGCAATCTTGTCAATCTCGTCGATAAACACGATGCCCCGTTCGGCCGCCTTCACATCGTAGTCGGCCACTTGCAGCAGGCGGGTGAGGATGCTTTCGATGTCTTCGCCCACATATCCGGCCTCGGTCAGCACGGTGGCGTCCACAATGGTGAAAGGTACATGCAGTTTCTTTGCAATGGTCCTGGCCAGCAGCGTTTTGCCGGTGCCCGTGTAACCCACCATGATAATGTTGGATTTTTCTATTTCCACATCGTCTTTCGAGTTCTCCTGCATCAGCCTTTTGTAGTGGTTGTACACCGCCACCGACAGGTACCGCTTCGCTTCGTCCTGCCCAATCACATACTGGTCCAGGTATTCTTTGATTTCGACCGGCTTGGGAAGTTTTTCCTTGTTCAGGTTGGGTAATTTCGATTTCTTCGATGTGTTTTCCTTTACAATTTCGGCCGCCTGGACAGCGCATTCGTTGCAAATCTGGGCGCCATCTTGTCCCAGGATAAAGAACTCTACCTGGGATTCGGACCGACCGCAGAAGCTACAATGTTTTATGTTTTTTGCCATGTGGATATTCCTGTGACAGGAAGGTTATAATGCTAAAATAGTGTTTTTTTTATGGAGGATGTGCCGGGATGGTTACCTGTAGTTTGTTTTTTGTTGGTTTACTTCTTTTTCCTCTCGTTGAAAAGTACTTTGTCCACCATGCCGTATTCCATGGCTTCACCGGCCGTCATCCAGTAGTCGCGGTCCGAGTCTTTTTCAATCCGCTCGTACGTGTTGCCCGAATGGTCGGCAATAATGCTGTAAAGCTCCTTCTTGAGTTTCTGGATTTCGCGGGCTGTGATTTCGATGTCCGAAGCCTGGCCTTGCGCGCCACCCATGGGCTGGTGAATCATGACACGCGAGTGTTTCAGCGCCGAGCGCTTCCCTTTTGCGCCGGCAACCATCAGCACGGCTCCCATCGATGCGGCCATCCCGGTGCAGATTGTGGCCACATCGGAACTGATGAACTGCATGGTGTCGTAAATACCCAGGCCGGCATAAACCGAGCCGCCGGGCGTGTTCAGGTATATGGAAATGTCCTTGCCCGGATCCGACGAGTCGAGGTAGAGCAATTGCGCCTGGATAACATTGGCGGTATAATCGTCAATCTGGGTCCCGAGGAAAATGATGCGGTCCATCATCAAGCGCGAAAACACATCCATTTGGGTTACATTCAGTTGGCGTTCTTCCAGGATTGATGGAGAAATGTAGCTTGTATTCGTAATGCTGGCATATTGGTCCAATGCCAACCCGTTCATTCCTAAATGTTTGGTTGCGAAATTCCGGAAATCGTTCTTGTTCATGATTTAAAATATTAACCTTGTGTCCGGTACGGAGTCCAAAGTGGTTTGTACTAATGGGAATGGTTGCAAATGAATCCCGCCCCTGCAAAAATCCCCGGAATGCAGGGTGTTTTTAAATTGCAAAAGACCTTTGACCATTCTCAAAAAAGAAACAAAGATAAAACTATTTTGTTTGTTTTTCCAGCAGTCAAAAGTCTTTTTGCAAAACAGGGTGAAGGTTCAATTACTTTGTTTCGAACATTTTGTTGAATTCTTCAATCGTTACTTCTTTGTTTTCTGTTTTGATAGCATTTTTAACGGCTGAAATAATCTTTTCTTCGGTTACTTTTTCCGCCATGTTTTTAATGGTATCTTCTTTTTTCAGCATGTCCTTTGCATAGTTCGCTATGATTTCATCATCCATGCCAATCATGCCGTATTGGGCAAACTGTGCGCGTGTTACCTTCTTGGCATATTCTTCCAAGTCGGCAACTTCCACTTTGATTTCATTTGCCTTTGCCAACTTGTCTTTAATCAAATGCCATTTCAGGTCGGCGAGCATGGCCGGATAGTTTTCTTCGAGCGATTCGGGGGTCATGTTTTCGTTGGTGAACAGCACCCAGCGTTTCAGGAATTCGTCGGGGAATGTCAGGCCATCGTGTTTCTTCACCAGCATGTCGTGGACATCGATGCCGAATTTGTATTCGCTGTCGGCTGCCAGGTTTTCCTGGATGTTTTCCTTGATTTTAGCACGGAATTCGTACTCGCTGCTTACTTTCCCTTCGCCGTAAACTTTGTCGAAAAGCTCCTGGTCAATAGCCGATTCGTGGTAACGGGTTATACTGTCAATTTTCAGTTGAAAGTCGGAGTTCATTTCCTTGGCAGCATCTTTCGATATTTTCAGCAATGAGCTGATTTCGGCTTCGTTGTTACCGAAAGCCTTTGCTGGGTTGAAAACAATCACATCGCCTTTTTTTGCCCCCACGAACAATGCCTTCTGCTCTTCGTCTTTCATGTAAGCCGGAGTCAGGGCGGCATCCTGCACTTTCAAGCCGCTTTCGTTCACTTTGCCGTCGGCCATTTCCAGCAATTCGCCTTTCAGCATGTCTTTTTCTTCGACGGTTTCTTCCTGCACGTATTTGCCATACCGTCCGGTGTACGATTTTACCTGGTTTTCAATCATTTCATCGCTAACCTGTATGGTGTAATAAGGGACTTTGTCTTTGTTGCCGAGCTCCACTTCAAATTCAGGGGCAAGGCCGATATCGAATTTGAATTCAAAAACTTCCTGGTTTTCAAAATCAACTGTTTGTTCGTCGGCTTGGTTGGGGATAGGTTCGCCCAGGATATTCAAGTTGTTTTCGCGGATATAGTTGTACAGGCTGTCGGAAATAAGTTTGTTCACTTCATCGGCAACAACCGATTTGCCGTACATTTTTTTTACCAGGCCCAGGGGTACCATGCCGGGACGGAAACCGGGGATATTTGCTTTCTTGCGCAAATTCCGCAGGCTTTTATCCACTTTTTCTTCATAATCGGTTTTTTCAATGCGCAGCGTAAGGGTGGCATTGTTTTGATCGAGGTCGTTTTTGACGATATTCATACGATAAAATTTTGTTTTAGCTGTCGTATGGGACCTGCTCACGCAGGAACTTGTAACATCCTAAATTAATTGATTAATATTCTGGTATTTATCTTTTTCTAATGGGGTGCAAAGGTACGAAAAAAAGTGTTATTTATTACTTTTTTTGAAGTAAAAATTATTGCCGCCCTCATTATTGGCGTGAATGGGACGATTTGCTTGATTTTCAACAATGAACAAGCTGTTGTTTAGAAAATATACACCAGGTTTACCGAAAACACGCGGTTGGTAGCCAAGGTGGGTGTGGGCAAGATTGAATTTGAGTAGGTGATGCTTTTGATTCCCTGTGTCCAGGTACCTCCCAGTTGTATTTTTTTGAATAGTTCGATGCCCGCTCCAAGGTTGTAGCCATAGTCGAGATGGTCGGCAAAACTGGCAAATGTTTCATCTTGGGTGGTGTTCAGGACTTCGTCCACCACGTGGCTGCTGAGGGCGTAACCGCCGTAGATTCCGGCAATGCCGTAAATGCCAAGGAAGCCGAAGCACAGCCTGTAACGCAGGTTGAGCGGGATTTCGAGGTAGTTCAGTTCGTTGTAGCCCTGTTTGATAGTGCCGGTGGAGTCATCGAACGCGCTTCCTTTTTGCGAGAGCAACGCGCCTATTTCGAGTCCAAGCCCCGATTTCTTTGGCATGGCCTGGTATACAACCCCAAGCTGGTAGCCTGTCAGGTTGGACGAATTGAAACTGTTCAGGATCTCCTGCCTGCCGGATAATTTGATTTCGTTGGCCATGTTTACGCCGGCTTTTATCCCGAATTGTGCAAAGGCAGGCAATCCGCATGCCAGCAAGGCGAATAGCAAGTATGAAATTTTTTTTCTCATCGTTTTACCAATGTTCTTGTCCTTTGTTGGTTAAGTGGGATGAACAATCATTAGGGTCGTAACGTCATAGTGACGTGGAATTCCTTCCGCTGCTCGGATAGCCAAACTTGTAACTATAAAACAATCTGCCGGACAATTAAGTTTTTAAAGCAGGGCTAAAAACACGGAAATTACCTTGCCTTGTTTTAAAGCGTGCCCCGCGTTCTTTTGAGGTCCGCGGGGTGTTTGCAAGGGTTGGAAGTGGCCTTGGGCAAATGCTGCGGCCCAATTCGTTCCCGTCTTTTTCTTTTTGCAGGAGTTTTATTTCCGTGTCATGCGTTTCCGTTCGTTCTCGTCGAGGTATATTTTCCTCAGGCGGATATTTTGCGGCGTGATTTCCACGTATTCATCTTCCTTGATGTATTCGAGGGCTTCTTCGAGGCTGAAAACCACCGGAGGGATAAGCCTTGCCTTGTCGTCGGCACCCGAAGCCCGCATGTTGGTCAATTTTTTCGATTTGGTGACGTTCACCACCATGTCGCCTTCTTTTGCGCTTTCGCCAACCACTTGGCCTGCATACACTTCTTCTTGCGGGAAAATGAAAAACCGTCCGCGGTCCTGCAATTTGTCGATGGCGTAGGCAAATGCCGTGCCGCTTTCCATGGCAATGATCGAGCCGTTGTTCCGTTTTTCAATATCGCCTTTGTAGGGCTGGTATTCGGAAAAGCGGTGCGACATGATGGCTTCGCCGGCCGATGCGGTGAGTACGCTGTTGCGCAGCCCGATAATCCCGCGGGACGGGATGAGGAATTCGAGTTGGATGCGGTCGTTCATTACCTCCATGCTGAGCATTTCGCCCTTGCGCATGGCCACCATTTCGATGATTTTGCCGGAACATTCTTCGGGAAGGTTGATGGTCAGCTGTTCGATAGGTTCGCAGCGCTTGCCGTCGATTTCCTTGAAAATCACCTGTGGCTGCCCAACCTGCAACTCGTATCCTTCGCGGCGCATGGTTTCAATCAGCACGGACAGATGCAACACGCCGCGGCCAAACACGTTCCATATGTCCGATTCTTCGCTTTTTTCAACCCGCAAGGCCAGGTTTTTGTCCAATTCCTTCACCAGCCGGTCGTGGATGTGGCGCGAAGTGACATATTTCCCTTCTTTGCCGAAGAATGGCGAATTGTTGATTGTGAAAACCATGCTCATGGTGGGTTCATCGATGGCAATGGGCTTCAGGGGCTCGGGGTTCAGCACATCGGCAATCGAGTCGCCGATTTCGAATCCTTCGATGCCTACCAGGGCGCAAATGTCTCCCGATTTGACCTCTTCGGTGCGGGTGCGCCCAAGTCCGGTGAAAGTGTGGAGTTCCTTGATGCGCGATTTTATAGCCTTGCCATCTCGTTTCACCAGGCTGACATCCATGCCTTCCTTCAGCGTGCCCCGGTGGATCCGGCCTACGGCAATACGGCCCACGTAGTTCGAATAGTCGAGCGAAGTGATAAGCATTTGTGGAGTTCCCTCGATATAAACGGGGGCGGGGATATGTTCAATAATGGCATCGAGGAGCGGGACGATGCTGTCAGTTTCGTTTTTCCAGTCTGTCGACATCCAGTTGTTTTTTGCCGAACCATAAATAGTATGGAAATCGAGCTGTTCTTCCGTGGCGTTGAGGTTGAACATGAGGTCGAATACCATTTCGTGTACCTCGTCGGGGCGGCAGTTGGGTTTGTCGACTTTGTTGACCACGACAATTGGCTTCAAGCCGATTTGCAGCGCTTTCTGGAGTACGAACCTGGTTTGGGGCATGGGGCCTTCGAAGGCATCCACCAGCAAAAGCACGCCATCCGCCATGTTTAACACGCGCTCCACTTCACCACCGAAGTCGGAGTGGCCCGGGGTGTCGATGATGTTGATTTTGTATCCCTGGTAGTCGATGGATACGTTTTTGGCTAATATGGTGATTCCCCGTTCGCGTTCCAGGTCGTTGTTATCCATGATTAACTCGCCCGTGGTTTCGTTGTCGCGGAATAAATGTCCGGCCATTAGCATTTTATCCACCAAAGTGGTTTTCCCATGATCGACGTGGGCGATAATCGCGATGTTTCTAATTTTCTGCATGTACACAATCTTTTTTTTGAGGCTGCAAAGTTAGTCAAAATAATTCAATCTATGGTTTGTTTGGCGAATCATTCTGATACAGAGATACTAAAATCGCAGGCAATCCCCGTGTTTTGGAATATGGATTCGTGTTTTAAAATAAAAAAAGAGTTTGCGCTTTTTGTAAAGCAGAAAAAAAGATGTACTTTTGCAGTCCAATTTTAGCGTAATCTCTGGCAGAATTAGTGAGGTCTGTGAATATTGCGCATAATATTCAATTAAACAACAACAATAATGGACTTAATTAAAGTTGCAGAACAAGCATTTCTTGTTGAGAAAACACACCCCGAATTCAAGGCCGGTGATACTATTACAGTAGCCTACCGCATTATCGAAGGTAACAAGGAACGTGTGCAGGAATACCGTGGCGATGTAATAAAAATCGTTGGTCACCTGGGTAAAAAGCGTTTCACCGTTCGTAAGATTTCGGGTAACGTGGGTGTTGAGCGTATTTTCCCGCTCGATTCGCCTTTTATCGAAAGCATTACAGTAAACAAACGTGGTAAAGTTCGTCGCGCTAAATTGTATTATTTGCGTGCACTTACCGGCAAGAAAGCCAGAATCAAGGAAAGACGCGTGAAATAATCGTTGTTTTTGAAGAAGAGATAAAAGAGAAATCCATTGCGGGTTTCTCTTTTTTTTTATCGCTACCCAATGGCTCGGTCAACTAACTGCAATAACGGTTTGGCATAGGGTGTTGAAAAAAATAACGGGTGGTAATAATATAATTCAATGGTGATACTATTGTAATTTAAAAAGAAATGTTTTACCTTTGCGGTGTCAAACAAAAGTACATTGAAAGATAGCATGATTGAGATATTGAAAAAATTATTTGGGATTGCTCCCAAGGTGAGCTTCGCAGAGTTGGTTCGCGAAGGTGCAACTATTATTGACGTTCGCACGAAAGGCGAATATGCCGGCGGCCACATCAGGGGGTCGGTAAATATACCGTTGGACAAGCTGGTTGCCAACATGGGCAAACTGAAGAAGAACAAGGCTGTTATTACATGCTGTGCTTCGGGCGCCCGCAGTGCATCGGCCAAAGGTATCCTCACTTCGCATGGGTTTACCAATGTGCACAACGGTGGGAGCTGGTTCAGCCTGGAGCGTAAGCTGGATTGATTCCTGAAACCGATATTATTGATTCCGTTGTGTGCAAGCAAGGAGACCGGTGAGCATGGTCGGAATCGGGCTGGATTGTTTGTGCAAGCGGTATAAGAGAAAAAACCCTAATCCCGGGAGGAAGCTTTTTAGGTTCCTTTAGGGGTTGGGGGCATATTCACCACAAAAAGCAATAATTATTTATGAGAAGTGTTGTGAAAAAAAGTTGCTGTTCGAGCAACAACACAGAATCGAAAATGGCACAATGTTGCGCAAAAAATTCGATTATCGTAGCCGGTTGTCACGACTAAGGTTATGGGGAAAAACGCTATTGCCGGGGATGAATTTCCCTGGCAATAGCATAATCCGAACTTAAAAAAAGCGAAAGCAATGAAAATCCATTTATCCGCGGGATTTTTCGGGGGTAAAACCTCTTCGAGGCATGCGGGTTTCATGGTGGAAGGGGTTGTGTTTTCTTTGGCACCTGTTTCGGGTGCATTGCTCGCGATACTTATTAATTACATTTTCGAGAACAAACACGTTAAAACAGTAGTGGCTGATGGGTAGTTCAAACCATAATATAATCGTACCGGTAAAAGATTCTGAAAAGTTCTTCATTGTCAATCCGTTGCACAAGTCGGCCGATATTGTTTCGGCGAACGAAGTGAAAATGCTCAAGAACAGGCTTGACCCAAGTGGCGAGTTTTCGCAAAAGGGTTACCTGGTTGACGAGGCAAAAGAAAAACGGGCTTTTAAATTGGCTTACCTCGATTTTACCGAGAAGCGTGAAGGGGACGAAATCCAGTTGTTTTTCGTGCCGAATTATTCCTGCAATTTTGCCTGTTCATACTGCTATCAGGAGGGCTACAATCCGGTTCAAAAAGTGGTGAATAATGATGTGGTGGATGCATTTTTCAATTATGTCAACGCGGAATTTGCCGGGCGACGGAAATATATCACTGTTTTTGGCGGTGAACCGCTTTTGCCGGGCGAACACCAGCGAAACATGTTGACCCATTTTATATCCAGGGCCAATGCGGCCAAACTGGATTTAGCTTTTGTGACTAATGGCTATACCCTGGCAAGCTATGTCGATTTGCTGAAAACGGCCAGCATCCGCGAGGTGCAAGTGACACTGGACGGCACGCAAGAAGTGCATGATGGCCGCCGTTACCTGAAAGGAAAACAACCAACTTTTGATAAGATCGTGGAAGGAATTGATGCCTGCCTTACTGCCGGAATCAATATCAACCTGCGTATGGTGATCGACAAGGAGAATATCGAAAACCTGGCGGGACTTTCGCGGTTTGCCATTGACAAGGGATGGACTAAATCGCCGTTTTTCAAAACCCAGATCGGCCGTAACTATGAATTGCATTTCTGCAATAGCACGCCCGAAAAATTGTTCGACCGGGCGACGCTGTACCAGCATTTGTACGAATTATTGAAAGTCCACCCCTATATTGCGGAATTCTACAAGCCGGCATTCTCCATTGCCAAATACATTGCTGAAAATGAGGCGTTGCCAACTCCGCTGTTCGATTCTTGCCCGGCTTGTAAAACCGAGTGGGCTTTCGACTTTACCGGCACCATTTATTCCTGCACGGCCACGGTGGGCAATAAAGGCGATGAACTGGGGACGTTTTATCCCGAAATAACCAAAAACGAAGAGGCGGTAGGAAGCTGGCAAAACCGCGATGTGACCACCATCGAAAAATGCAAAACCTGCGATGTGGCTTTGGCTTGCGGGGGAGGCTGTGCATCGGTGGCGAAAAACAAAAACGGGCATCCGAATACGCCCGATTGCCGCCCGGTGAAGGAATTGTTGTCGTTGGGAGCGGCGTATTATTTCAATGGGTAATTTATCGGGGTCTTGATAAAAAGCTGGCAGGGAGAATAAACATTTCCAGTTGAAAAACAATTAATTATAACAACGACTTAAAAAAACAAACTTATGAAAGCAAATGTAGGATTTATCGACAGGATTATCAGGGTTATATTGGCTTTGGTTTTTGTCGGATTGTATGTGGCAGGTGTGCTGCCCGGAACAATAGGTTTTGTAATGCTTGGTGTGGCGGGGATTTTAATCCTGACTGCATTGGTTGGCATATGCCCGCTGTATTGGGTGTTGGGGATAAGTACACTGAAGAAATTGTAGAACTTTATTTAAAAGCCAAATTATGAAAACGAAAAGTTTTTTTCTCCTCCTGGTGTTGTTTGTTGTGTCTGCAACGCAGTTGAGCGCCCAAAAAATCCAGCTTGAATCGCCGGAAGCACGGAAACTGTTGAAGTCGAATCCCTCCATGGTGGTTTTGGATGTGCGCACGGCCGAAGAATTTGGTGCGGGCCATTTGAAAGGTGCCAAGAATATCGACATACGCCAGGATGATTTTTACAGCAAGGTCGACAAGCTCGACCGGAATGCAACCTACCTGGTTTACTGCCGCACCAATCACCGTAGCGGCGCTGCCACTGATTATATGGTGCAGAAAGGGTTCAAGCACGTTTACCAGATGATGGATGGTTTCCCGGGCTGGGCTGCGAATAATTTTGTTTACGAAAAGTAAATGCAGGGCAAACTTTATGAATATGTAAAGCAAAAAGGGAAATGGAAAACATGAAAGGACTTTATTCAGCATCGGATATCGAGTTGATGCGCGCGGCGGAGAAAGGCCGCATACCGGGTAAAAACCGTGTCGAAGAATTGATCAGTTTCGCAGAGAAATCGGGTGTCAAGCGGATTGGAATTGCCAATTGCATTAGCTTGCAGAAAGAAGCTGACGAGTTGAAAACACGGCTTGAAGGTAAATTTGAAGTATATTCAATTGATTGTAAGTTTGGTAAAATTACAGGTGCCGAGTTGTTGCAGGACGAAACCGTAAAAGGCCTGTCGTGCAATCCGGCGGGTCAGGCTGAGTTCTTGGCCGAAAACAACACCGAACTGAATGTGTCGTTTGGCCTTTGTGTTGGGCACGATCTCATGTTCAACATGAAATCGAAAGCTCCAACCACAACCTTGGTTGTGAAAGACAGGGAACACAAACACAATCCGATTCAGGAATTCCAGCAATAAAAAGTAGAAAATAAATGACACAGCCGATAATTTTTAAAGATTACCGGCTGTGTTTTTCATAATAGGGTTAAGATGTCAATTTGGTGAACAAATATTTATGGCTCTGTATTTTCAGTAAGAAGCACTTTGACCTGTTCTTTTAAAACAGGAAGTTGTTTGCATACTATACCCCAAACAATTACATCATCTACTTTGTCGTAACCATGTATTACCCAATTTCGTAAATCAACAATTTTTCGAGCGTTATCTATTTGTATACCTGGATCAATTTTTAATATTCTGTTTGCGGCTTCACCAATAATTTCAAGTTCTCGCTCAATACCTCTTCTCAAAAGTCTGTTTTCCAGATAATTATTGAAATTTCTTTCTTCACCCAAAAAATCAAAAATTGAATCTATTGAACTTTTTATGTCGTGCAGATATGTTAATATTTCAAGCTGCATAAATCAAAGATTTTGTTTGCTCAATATTCTTAATAAAGTACGGATTTGAAAGTGACCTTTCTGTCAATAAATCTATTTGCCTATGAAATAACTCTTCTAACTTATAATGTAATTCAAAATAATTGTCAGTATACTGCTCAATACTAAGTCCTTGAAATGAAATCAACAGATCTATATCACTTTCATTGTTAAATTTATCGGTGCAAACCGAACCAAAAGCGTACATGGATTTAACTCCGTATTTTGTACACAGCTGAATCAATTCATGCATTTTATCTGTAATTATATTGTTCATAATGACTTAAGTTTTGGTTTAATTTGAAAAGTCAAATCAAGTTTTACTTTTACAATGGCATTGATATTATTTCCTTACGATACAAAAATAAAGAAAAAAAACCGGATGACTTCAGAAAGAGCTTTTATTTACTCGTTGCAATCCGTTTTTTATTAATCTCTCACTCATTTTCAGGTTTAAAGAAAATCATGGTGATATTATAATAATTTATTAGTGATATTATTGTAATTTAAAAACATTTGAATTACCTTTGCAGCGTTAATTGAAATAAAGAATAAAAAACAACAGATATGGAAAAAATTGTCATTGTAGGCGGTGTGGCTGCTGGTGCTACTGCCGCTGCCAAACTCAGGAGAATCTCGCCGGATACCCGGATTGCGATGCTCGAAGCCGGGCCGGATATTTCGTTTGCCAACTGCGGGCTGCCATATTACATTGGCGGAGATATTAAAAGCCGTTCGAAACTGATACTGCAAAGTCCCGAAAGTTTCAAGGAGCAATACGATGTGGATGTTTACACCCATACCATTGCTACCAGCCTCGACCGAAATACGAATCAACTCGTTGCCCGCGACACCCGCAGTGGCGAATTAATGACCTTCGAATACGACAAGCTGATTCTGGCACAAGGTGGCCGGCCGATAAAACCAACCCTCCCGGGAGCGGATGGAAGCCATGTTTTCACGCTTTGGACGTTGGAAGACATGGACAAGATAGCCTCTTTCCTCGACGAGAAAAAGCCGAAAACGGCCGTGGTTGTGGGCGGTGGATTCATTGGCCTCGAAATGGTGGAAGCGCTCGTGAAGCGGGGCTTGC
>DATGXD010000239.1:0-8615 GCA_035299105.1 Paludibacter sp.
CGACAAGAAACTGAAGAACCTCAACGGTATCATTGTCGCACCGGGTTTTGGACAAAGAGGAATGGAAGGCAAGTTTGTGGCATTAAAGTACGCCCGAGAAAAAGGCATGCCCTGCCTCGGGATTTGCATGGGAATGCAAACCATGTCCATCGAATTCGCCCGGAACGTGTTGGGTTACGCCGATGCCAACAGCACCGAAATTGATGCCAACACCACCCACAACGTGGTCGACATCATGGACGAGCAGAAAAACATCCTCAACCTGGGCGGGAGCATGCGCCTGGGTGCATTTAAATGCAAGCTGAAAAAAGGCTCGAAGGCATATGAAATTTACGGCAAGGAAAATATCAGCGAACGCCACCGCCACCGTTTCGAATTCAACAACACCTTCAAGGAAGAATTCGAGAAAAACGGAATGATGTGCAGCGGAATGAACGTGGAGTCGAACCTGGTGGAAATCATCGAGTTGAAATCGCACCGCTGGTATGTTGGAGTTCAATTCCATCCCGAGTACAGCAGTACGGTAGTGAAACCCCACCCACTATTCATCAGCTTTATTAAAGCCGCTATCGATTCCGAACATTCAAAATAGCCAAAAGCCAAAGCCCGCATCGCAACAATGCCGGGCAGAAAAAAATAATTTGCCCGGGCAGAAAAAAAATCAAACCCAAAAGCAAGGCATTAAACAACCTCAAACAAACAGTCAAGCCAACCCAAGTTGGAAAAAATTGAAATATGGATAAAAACACGATTCTCGGTTTCGTGCTCATAGCACTAATAATCATTGGATTCTCGGTATTGAACAGCCCGAGTAAAAAAGAATTGGCCCGCGAAGCACATTACAATGACTCGATTGCCCGTGTCGAGAAGGCAAAAGCAGCAAGCCTGCCTGCAACCGCCTCATTGAACCAGGCCGACACCTTGGCAGCAAACGATAGCTCGGAGGCCAGTGCCGATGCCTATGGCGCATTCAGTCCTTCGGCACTAGGCGAAAACAAATTGTATACTATTGAAAATGAGCTTATAAAACTCACAGTAAGTAGCAAAGGTGGCCGCATCTGCAAGGCAGAATTAAAAAAATTCCAGACACACGATTCATTGCCCCTGATTTTGTTTAACGAACAGGAAAGCGCCTTCGGATTTACACTTACCACAAACAACAGCCGGGTTTTAAACTCATCAAACCTTTATTTTGAACCCGTATCAGGCATTACCAAAGATGCAAAGGGAAATCAAACACTGGTTCTGCGACTGAAAACCACCGAAAACGCCTATATCGACTTTGCCTACACGCTGCCGGCGAACAACTACATGCTTAGCTTTGGAATCAAGGCTACCAACATGAACCTGGTTATGCCAGCCGGAACCAACTCACTCGACATGCAATGGAACGCTAAAATACGCCAGCAGGAAAAAGGCCGGAAGTTCGAGGAAAGGTATTCGACCATCGAATACAAATATGTGGCCGATGACATTGAAAAGCTAAGCGAAAGCAAAAGCGATTCCAAAAAGATAGATAACAAAGTGAAATGGATTGCATTCAAAGACCAGTTCTTCAGCAGCATCCTCATTGCCAACGAGGCCATGACTTCCACCACATTGAAAAGCACATTGGAAAACGAAGAGTCGGGTTACCTCAAGTCGTACGAATCGACCATGACCGTGGGCTTTGACCCAACCGGGAAACGCCCGACAACTTTCAACCTGTTTTTCGGCCCTAACCAGTACAAGATACTCGCTGCTTACGACAAAGGCGTCGACTCGGATAAAGAACTACAACTCAACAAGTTGGTTCCATTAGGCTGGGGTATTTTCGGGTGGGTAAACCGGCTCATGATTATCCCCATGTTCGACCTTTTCAGCAAATTCATCAGCAGCTTCGGAATCATTATCCTGCTCATGACCCTGGTAATCAAATTGCTTTTATTCCCACTTACTTACAAATCGTACATATCAAGTGCTAAAATGCGGGTGCTAAAACCGGAAATCGATGAAATCAACGCCCGTATTCCCGCCGACAAGCCTGCCGAGCGCCAGAAAGCCACCATGGAATTGTACAACAAGGTGGGTGTGAGCCCATTGAGCGGCTGTCTCCCCACCCTGCTGCAAATGCCGATCCTGTTTGCCATGTTCAGCTTCTTCCCGGCTGCCTTCGAGTTACGCCATCAAAGCTTTTTATGGGCTTCCGACCTTTCGGCCTACGATTCCATTTTAAGCTGGAACACATACATCCCGCTGATTACGCCGTATTTTGGAAACCACATCAGCCTTTTCTGCTTGTTGATGACCATTGCCAGCATCGTGTCGACCAAAATAAACATGACCAACACGCCAAATTCATCGGATGTGATGGGTGCAGGCATGATGAAATGGATGATGTACCTGATGCCTGTCATGTTCATGTTCATGTTCAACAACTACGCCTCGGGACTTAGCTATTATTACTTTGTGTCGACACTGATCACCATTATCCAGACCTACGCCATCCGTTCGACCGTGGACGAAAAGAAATTGCTTGCCCAGCTTCATGCCAAACGGAACAGTAAGAAAACGGGCGCAAAGAAAGGCGGCAGTTTTATGGAACGCCTGGAGAAAATGCAACAGGAGCAACAAAAGAAATTGAAAACCCGCAAGTAAAAACCAGTACCAATATAAAACAGGAAAGCGTAAAATGCAAAGTGACTTTGCGCTTTACGCTTTTTTTAATTACAAAAACAATCATTTGAGAATGGGAACAACAAACAAGCTGATACCTATTTTGCTGGTCTTCGTTTTGTTTACAGCCTGCAATAAAAGCCGGTTCGAAATAAACACCAGCGAGAACAGGGTTGAAGTAAAAATCCAACGGTTCGATAAAGACTTGATGGCGCTTGACACAACGAACCTGCACGCCGGAATCCAGAAACTATATGCCGGCTACAAGGAATTCCTGCCAGCATTTAGCTCCAACATTCTCGTTGTACCTGCAACCGACACTGCCGAAGTGGCACGGCTCATCGGAAACTTCCTGAAAGACACTACTTTTTCGAAAGTAAACCGGAAAACAATTGAAACATTCAACAATGTGTCAGACATTGAAAAGAAAGTTTCGGATGCCTTCACATACATCCACCATTATTTCCCAGGCATAAAGCTACCCGAAATTTATTTTTACGTTTCAGGCTTCAACCGGCCCGTCATGCTTGGCGAGAACTTCGTGGCGCTGGGAACCGACATGTACCTGGGAGCCGATTACCCGGCCTACCAAAGCACCACATACCATTACTTGCTTTACAACATGCGGCGCGAACTGGTTCCAGTCGACCTGGTTTCGGCCACCTTGTTCCGCATGTTCAAAAACAATCTCGGCGATGAAAGGCTGGTTGACAACATGATTTACAGGGGAAGGGTCATGTACCTGCTCTCGGTATTCATGCCCGACGAAAAAATCGAAAACCTGATGGGGTATTCGCCCGAACAAATGAAGTGGTGCGGGAAATTTGAGAAACAAATCTGGACCGCCATCATCGACCAGAAAGACTTGTTTTCGTCCGACCAACAGCTTATCCGCAAGTACCTGAACGAAGCTCCCTTCACCGCCCCCATTTCGCAGGAATCGCCGGGAAGGCTTGGAACCTGGATTGGTTACCGGATTGTAAAAAGTTACATGGACAACAACGACATCTCGATCACGGGGCTGATGGACAAAACAAATTCGCAGGAAATACTCGAAAATTCGATGTACCGGCCATGACAATTCAGAATACAAAAAAAGACCTGAATGTTTTAAACTTTCAGGTCTTTTTTATTTTTACCGGGAATAATTATGCCGGACTGATTGCTTCTGAAGGACAAACATCGGCGCAAGTGCCACAGTCGGTGCAAACATCTGCGTCAATAACGTAGATATCGCCTTCTGAAATTGCTTCTACCGGACATTCGCTAATGCAAGAGCCACAAGCGATACAATCTTCTGAAATTACGTAAGCCATTTTTCTTATTTTTTTTATTAGTACTATTTAGTTCTACAAAAATATAACTTTTCCTCGTTCAAAAAAAATATTCAACAAAATTTTTAATTTAATTTTTACAGCAGGCTGGCAAACGGCATCCCAATAACCTGATAATATGTATGCTAACAACACGGATATGCATAAATGAATTTCAGTCTCAGCCTGAATTTGTCCTGTTTGGGTGGTTTATTGCCAGCCTACTTTTCCTTGATTCAAAAAAAGTTCATTGCCTAATGTTACATTTGTATTACATTTGGGTGAAAATACATACATCTTGAATTGTTTTCGTAAATTTGTGGGGTTTTTAAAAAGCATACCTGGAATGCCGGCTGTCTATTCAAACCACAAAAATCAAGACAAACAATATTAACTATCAACAAACTATCCATTGTCATGAACAATTCTTTTCTCAACAAATTCACACCGAAAGAGCCAAAATTCTTCCCCATCCTGAAGGAAATGGCAGACATAATTCTGGTGGCTTCTGATTTAATCATTGAATGCGTTCAGAATGCGGATCACGAATCGG
The DNA here is from genome assembly GCA_035299105.1 of Paludibacter sp. GTDB lineage: Bacteria > Bacteroidota > Bacteroidia > Bacteroidales > Paludibacteraceae > Paludibacter. Next base: position 4,522 of record DATGXD010000239.1, read on the forward strand.
CTATCGAGTATTACAAAAAGATCAAAGAACAGGAAAAGAAAGGCGATGTCCTTTCAGCCAAAATCTTCGACAAGCTGAATTCTACCTTTATCACTCCGTTCGACCGGGAAGATATCCACCATTTGGCCGACAGGCTCGACGATGTGACCGACTACATCAACAGTTGCGCAAAAAGAATTGTACTCTACAATCCGAAGCAAATGCCGAAGGCGGCCGTTGATTTGGCACGCCTGATAAAGGAAGCCGCCGAATGCATCTGCAAGGCTGTGGACGAGCTTGATGTAATGAAAAAGAATTCGAAGAAAATAAAAGAATACTGCAAGAACCTGCAGATAATTGAAAACAAGGCAGATGACATTTATGAAAATTTCATCATCGACCTGTTTGAAAACGAAAAGGATGCGATTGAGGTGATCAAGCTGAAAGAAATCATGAGCGAACTCGAAAAAGCTACCGACGGAGCCGAATATGTTGGCAAAGTCATCAAAACAATCATTGTTAAATACGCTTGATAACACCAGCATAAAATGACGCTTCTAATTACCATTATCGTTCTGGCCCTGGTATTCGACTACATCAATGGATTCCACGATGCTGCGAATTCCATTGCCACCATCGTATCGACCAAGGTGCTCACGCCGTTCAAAGCTGTTTTATGGGCAGCCGCCTTCAATTTCGTGGCTTTCTTCATTGCAAAATATTTTAGTGGCTTTGGTATTGCCAACACGGTTTCGAAAGCCGTACTGGAAGAGTACATAACATTGCCGATAATATTTTCAGGCATAGTGGCAGCCATCGCATGGAACCTTGCAACCTGGTGGTTTGGCATCCCATCATCATCATCGCACACCCTCATTGGCGGGTTTGCGGGTGCGGCTATTGCCGCTTCGGGATTTTCAGCCATCAAGGCCGATGTGATTGTCAAGATCGCCTCGTTCATTATCCTGGCCCCATTGATCGGGATGCTGATTTCAACACTGATAACTATCCTGATCCTGTACATATTCAAACGCGTGAACCCGCACAAGGCAAACCAATGGTTTAAAAAGCTGCAACTTGTCTCTTCGGGATTATTCAGTATCGGACACGGGCTGAACGACTCACAAAAAGTGATGGGTATCATTGCCGCGGCGCTTTTTGCCGCTTACCACAAAAACGGTCTGGACGTGGGTATCCACGACATTAAGAATATCCCCGACTGGGTTGCCTTTGCTTGTTTTGGCGCCATATCCATCGGAACCATGTCGGGCGGTTGGAGGATTATCAAGACCATGGGATCGCGCATAACAAAAGTAACCCCTCTCGAAGGGGTCGCCGCCGAGACTGCCGGTGCAATCACACTTTACATTACCGAAATCCTGAAAATACCGGTAAGTACCACGCATACCATCACTGGTTCGATTATTGGAGTTGGAGCAGTAAAAAGGCTTTCGGCAGTACGCTGGGGTGTAACACGCAATTTGCTGGTTGCGTGGTTATTGACCATACCTGTCAGTGCAGCCCTGGCTGGATTGATTTACTTTTTCTTCGGTTCCAACATGTAACTGAATTCCACCATGTCGTTACAAAAAAGAGATTGGCAAATTGATTGCCAATCTCTTTTTTGTAGAAATACACCTTTGCCAAACAAAGGCTACAGGATTACCACTCCCACCTATTTAACATTACCCATCTAAACAAATCCTATTGCATGAAAGTTGTATGCCCAGACCGGAGGAGCGTTCTATCTCCCCACGTTAACCAATTTAAGCAATCAGACACCAACCGGACAATAATAACTATTTTTGAACGTTTGTATTTTGGTAATTCAAGTAACTTTTAAATATGTTTCAAACCTGGCTAAAAAGAATTGTTTTTTTTGTTGTACTGGCACTCGGGGGCGGATTCCATGCCTATTCACAAATCGGGAATATGCCCTATGTGGATGATAAATTCCTTCATTTCGGTTTTTCACTGGGTGTCAACACAATGGACTTCGGGATTAATACTGCATCAGACAGCATGAGCACGGATGTGAGCACCCTCAAACCCGGCTTTTCCGTCGGGATTATCAGCGACATGCGTATTAACCGTTATTTAAACCTGCGTTTCACACCTACGCTTCACTTGTCCGAACGTCAACTAAATTATAAATCCAATACGGGCTTTATTGACTCTGTCTCCATTAATTCTATTCCGGTTGCCTTGCCATTCTACCTGAAATACAGCGCCGAACGGAAAAACAATTACCGACCGTATATTATCTGGGGGGGAGGAGCATATATTGACCTGGGCCGCAAGACCAGCGACGTAAAATTAATTTTAAAACCGATAGATTTTTACACGGAATTCGGGGTGGGGTGCGATTTGTACTTTTCGTTTTTCAAGTTATCGCCGGAACTCAAGTTCGCCGTGGGGTTCAACGACATGCTGACACACGATTATGTCCCGTCGAGGCAAGCGGATGAAATTTACACAAAAGCCATTTCAAAGCTCACTTCCCGGATGTTAACCCTTACTTTTAACTTTGAGTAAGGCGTCCAAACAAAGGAAGAACACTCATGAAGCTTTTTGGAAACCTCTTCTTGTCAGATGGCGTTTATCTCGGAAATAAGTTCGCCCGACTTTTGCTGCCATTGGGCAAACAGGGCACGGTAGTATGCTTTCACAAACGCCGGATTGTTCTTTCCGTCGGGTTTGCTTGCACGTGAGACAAATTCTTTGCCGATAGCGGTAATATTTGCAACCAGGCTTTCGGCTTTTTCCACATCAAAATCCCTGGTCATCAAACAACGGAAATAAACACCGGTAATCATTTCGGTTGCAATAAATTGAATGGTTTTTTTTAATTTTCTGCGGCTGGCCATGTTGATATTCTTGAATGTTACAAGCACAAATATAAGGTTTAATTATGACAAAACCATCTTTTAATGTAAATTTGCCGATTATTGCAACCACTTTTCCTGAATCAATGAAAAAGTTCCCGGACAACAAACCGACCCAAACAAAACGCCCACTCGATTTTGCCATTATCGCCCTCATTTCGATGTTTTCGGCGATTGGCATGAGTTCGTGCAACAATGAGGACTTCTCAACAAACCCGAAACATATCCTCCAATTCTCGACCGACACACTGACTTTCGACACTGTGTTCACCACTATCGGAAGCTCAACAGCTAAGATACTGGTATACAACAGAAACAACCAGGCCCTGAAAATCAGTTCCATCGCCATTGCTGGGGGTAAAAGTTCGTACTTCCACACAAACATTAATGGTGAGCAAAACGAAAACAACCAATTCCATGACATAGAAATACGGGCGAAGGACAGCATGTTTATCTTTGTGCAGGTCAATATCGACCCGAGAAATTCCAATTCGCCGGTGTTTATCAAAGACTCGCTGGTTTTCATTACAAACGGCGTGAAGCAGGATGTCAAACTGCATGCTTACGGGCAGGACATGGAAGTCCTGAGAAATAGGCACATCCTGAACGACACGGCTTTAAACGACACCAAGCCGTACCTTGTTTATGGTTATTTGGCTGTGGACACTGCCAAAACACTGACCCTGAAACCCGGAACAAGACTTTACTTCCACAACAATGCAAACCTGATTGTCTATGGCAACCTGCGCGCCGAGGGGACTTTTGAAAAACCCATCGTCATGCGTGGCGACAGGCTGGATAAAATCAAATTTGAAACGCCCTTCCCCTACAATAATGTGGCAGGACAATGGGGTGGAATTTACCTGCTTTGGAATGGAGGGAAGCATGTGCTGCAACATGTGAACATGAATAGTGGGTATGTGGGGATTTATTTAAAGAACGACAACATAAACGCATTGCCAAGCCTCGAAATATCGGACTGCCGGATACACAATTTCCTGCTCTATGGCATTGTGGTCCAGAACGGGAACCTCCAGGTTGTGAATTCCGAAATTTCCAACACCAGCAGCTACAGCGTGTACCTGAATGGCGGGAAACATGAATTCACCCATTGCACCATAGCCAATTACTTCAACAACAGCAATGTGGAACCCGTGTCGCGCGACAAGAAACCGGCCGTAATGGTTATGGACCTGAACCGGATTGCCCCCATGGAAACTGTCTTCAAGA
>DATGXD010000240.1:0-1547 GCA_035299105.1 Paludibacter sp.
GATATAAAAACAGAATTCTATCTAAAATAACCTCACTTACGGTTATTCAAATGATAAATAAATTATTAAACAGAAATATCAACAATATAAAATCACTTGTAGTTTAAATGCACTACGGGTTAAAAGATTTGCAAAGATAGCCAAAATTCAATTACCAGTCAAATATCCCACACTCCTCTTTGGTTCAAAGTGTTTGCAAGGAATTAGTTGGGAATATGCCTGCTGCTATTTTGCGGTTTGCCAGCCTGGATAACGCGGGCATCATGTTTATTCAGTCACTAAATAAAAGCCATTGAACCCCAAGATGCACTTTCAGGGTTGGTATCGGTGTGTAATTAATGTATATTTACAAACGCCTAAATAGTTGCTAAAATTTTGCACATGCCATTTATTTTCAAATTATAATGATAACTTTGCAGGTCATTTTTTGATAAAATGCAACAAAACGAGAAAATCACCGTTTAAATCCTGATAATACAGTAGTGTTAATTTAAAAGTATACAATCATTAAATCTTTTATGAAACGTTCCGTAATTAGTTTAGTAGCTTCTGTTGCTTTCTCAGCTGGCATTTTCGCGCAAGCCGCCGACCCGGTTCTCATGACCATTAGCGGGAAACCCGTGTACAAGTCGGAATTTGAATATATTTATAACAAAAACAATTCAAACAACTCGCTCGATAAGAAAACCCTCGATGAATATGTGGATTTGTTCATTAACTTTAAATTGAAGGTTGAAGAAGCCAAGGCGCAAGGAATCGATACTACATCTTCGTTCGTCAACGAGCTTGCCGGCTACAGGTCTCAGCTTACAAAACCTTACCTCACCGACCAGCAAGTGGACGAACAAATACTGAAGGAAGCTTACGACAGGATGAAGGAAGATGTGGACGTGAGCCATATCCTTATCCGTATAGCTCCAAATGCAACTCCTGCCGACACATTGAAAGCCTGGAGCCAGATAAACGATATTGCCAAACGGTTAAAGAAAGAAGATTTTGCCAAAGTAGCCAAGGAAGTGTCGCAAGATCAATCGGCCGAAAAAAACGGGGGCCATATTGGATGGATTTCGGCTTTCCGCACCATTTACCCTTTTGAGACGGTGGCCTACAACACACCGAAGGGAGCTGTTTCAAAACCTGTCCGTACGGCTTTCGGGTACCATATTATAAAAGTACACGACCGGCGCAATTCCCTGGGCGAAATTCTGGTTTCGCACATTATGAGGTTCACCTCCCAAGGCGATTCGGCGGCAAACGTTGCCGCCAAGCTTACCATCGACTCCATTTATAACCGGGTTCAGGCAGGCGACGACTTTGGCACGTTGGCCAAACAGCATTCGATGGACAAGGGATCCTCGGTGAAAAACGGAGAACTGCCCTGGTTTGGTACCGGACGCATGGTGCCTGAATTCGAAACTGCTGCTTTTGCATTGAAAAATATCGGGGAAGTGTCTGCGCCGGTGCGGTCGGCTTATGGCTGGCATATCATCAAGCTGCTCGACAGGAAAGGTGTCGACACCTACGAGAATGTCAAGGCTGAAATCGAG
>DATGXD010000241.1:0-16994 GCA_035299105.1 Paludibacter sp.
TTTTCCTCGAGGTATTTTTGTATGGACGAATAAGACTGGAATTCTCCATAGAGTATGATATTGCCTTCATCTTCCACCAATTCATCCACGCCAAAATCAATCAATTCAAGTTCGAGGTCTTCAATCGAAACGCCTTCCTTGGGTGCAATCTTGAAAACGCATTTATGATCGAACAGAAACTGCAACGAGCCAGAAGTACCCAACGAACCGCCATGGCGGTTAAAATAGCTGCGGATATTGGCCACGGTACGGGTTGGGTTGTCGGTTGCAGTTTCCACTACTATAGCGATACCATTCGGGCCATACCCCTCGTAAACCATTTCCTTATAGTCGGCTTCGTCTTTGGAAGTAGCTTTTTTAATGGCTCTTTCAACGTTTTCCTTGGGCATGTTTTCTTTCCTGGATTGCTGAACCAACACCCTCAAACGAGGATTCTGGTCGGGGTCGGAACCGCCTTCGCGTGCAGCAATCGTGATTTGTTTCCCTAATTTGGTAAAGACGCGGGCCATATTTCCCCAACGTTTCATTTTAGTGGCTTTTCTGTATTCAAATGCTCTTCCCATTTTACTTTTTTTACACTATGAGTTTAATTATTATTTCCAAGACAATTGCCAGAACTGGCTGTTTTCCAGATTGAGGTGCAAAATTATTAAAACCGTTGCAAATTACCATGATTTGTATCCATTTTTTAATGGAAATGTACGGGATTCGAAGCTTTTCAAAAAAAGAAGCAACCTTTTGAGGTTGCTTCGTGTCCATATTCAAAGTAACAGCATCTTGGCTGCTATCCTAAAAATCCCTTCAATAATTTGCTTTTGGCATTTGGCCTTAGCTTGCGAATCGCCTTTTCCTTGATTTGGCGAACACGCTCACGGGTCAACCCAAATTCGTCTCCAATTTCTTCGAGTGTCATTTCTGCCACACCTATGCCAAAGAATTTTTTCACTATATCGCGTTCTCGGTCCGACAATGTAAATGCCAAAACGCGCTCGATTTCCTTGGAAAGCGATTCATTAATCAACACCCGGTCTGCATTGGGCGAGTCGTCATTGATCATGACATCCAGCAAGCTATTGTCTTCCCCTTCGACAAAAGGAGCGTCCACCGAAATATGACGGCCCGAAACTTTCATCGTGTCGGCAATCTTGTCGACAGGAATATCAAGCACTTCGGCCAGTTCTTCGGGCGATGGACGGCGTTCGTTTTCTTGTTCGAACTTCGAAAAAGCCTTGTTGATTTTGTTCAATGAACCCACCTGGTTCAATGGTAAACGAACGATTCGCGATTGTTCGGCCAAAGCTTGCAAAATGGATTGCCGAATCCACCAAACCGCATACGAGATAAATTTAAAACCACGTGTCTCATCGAATTTTTCAGCTGCTTTGATGAGTCCCAGGTTGCCCTCGTTAATCAGGTCGGGCAAACTAAGACCTTGATTCTGGTACTGTTTAGCCACCGAAACAACAAAGCGCAGGTTAGCACGTGTCAGTTTTTCCAACGCGATGCGGTCTCCATTCCTTATCCGCTGAGCGAGTTCTACCTCTTCTTCAACTGTGATAAGATCCTCGCGTCCAATCTCTTGCAAGTACTTGTCAAGCGATGCACTTTCACGATTCGTGATTGATTTTGTTATTTTTAACTGTCTCATTTATGTAATGAAAATTAGCTTGCAAAATTAGTTGTTTTTTTCGAGTTATCAAAACTAAACTCCCTAAAAGATAACTGTCATTTTTTATTAAACAATTATCAGGTGCGTTAGTTTACAATATATGAAATATATACACACTCAAAATTCATTCCATTTTACAAGCTATAAACCTGTATTAGAGGAAATTCCATAAAAACAACGTAATTCCATCCATTTTGTTGCATATCCCCTGCCGACAACAAGAAACAAACCCGGCTGATACAACCAGGTTTGTTCTACTTGAATGCTGGGTTAACATTTATTTAATCGACCAGATTCACGGCATAATAGGTGATTTTCCCATTCGGGTAAACCCCCGTAATGAATAGCACCTTTTCCGATTGGCCATTGTTGATGGCTGCATCAAAAGCCGTTTGGATATCGTCTTCGGAGTTGATTTTCTGGCTGTTGATTTTCAAGACAATAAATCCGGGCTTGATTCCCTGGTCGGCAAACTTCCCTTTTGAAATGGACTTGATTTCAATTCCGTATTCAAGGCCAAGTTGCGCCCGTGTTTTTTCGCTTATTTCTTTGAAAGTTGCACCCAGGATTTCCAACATATTTTGCTGTGAGACAACATCCGTATTTCCCTGGCGGTTCTTGAGCTGAACTTGCAGTTTTTGCTCAGAATCGTTGCGGACAACGGTAACCGAAATTTTGTCGCCAGGACGGTAACGTGCAATTTGTTCCTGCAATTCGGTTGCCGAATTAACCGGGACTCCATTCACATTATTGATTATATCGCCTTCTTTCACACCAGCAGCTTTTGCCGAACTCTGGTCGGTTACTTTTCCGACGTACGCGCCCGAAAGGGTTTTCAGTTTCTTTTCCTTTGCCAGCTGGTTGTCGATATCCTTGATTTCAACTCCGAGCACAGCCCGTTGAACCACTCCAAATTTCCGGATATCGGACACCACCTTTTCGACAATGCTCACCGGAATGGCAAATGCATAACCGGCATATGTCCCTGTTTGCGAAGCAATTGCTGTATTGATTCCTACAAGCTGTCCACGTGTATTAACGAGTGCGCCGCCACTATTGCCCGGGTTCACGGCTGCATCGGTCTGGATAAACGACTCGAGGCGCATGGGAGAATTAATAATATTGATATTACGCGTTTTCGCGCTGACAATCCCGGCAGTCACCGTCGAGGTGAGGTTGAATGGATTGCCAACGGCCAGCACCCACTCCCCTACCTTCAGCGAATCGGAATTTCCGAAAGCTATGACAGGGAGGTTATCGGCATCGATTTTCAGCAATGCGAGGTCGGTATTCTGGTCATTGCCGATTAATTTGGCCTGGAACATTCGTTTGTCATTCAACGTGACTTCTATTTCGGTAGAACCTTCAACCACGTGGTTGTTGGTAACAATATAGCCATCGCTCGAGATGATGACACCCGAACCGACTCCTTCCTGCATGGGGAGTTCTTTGGGTTGGTTTGGCGCTTGCTGTGGGCGGCCAAAAAAATACTCGAAGAAAGGATCGTCTGGAAATCCGCCAAATTGCCGGGCTTTCACGGGTGTTTTTGTTTTGACGTGCACGACTGCATGTACCGAAAGTTCGGCAGCCACCGTAAAATCAGTTTCAATTCCACTCGGGACATTGGAGAACTTGGCGTATTCAACAGGACGTTGATTTACCTGTTGCCCTTCAAACCCATCATGCTGTTTGTTTGACACGTAGCCAGTTGCCAAGTTTGTTGCTACGCTCACTGCCACGACTAAACCTACTAAGCCGAGCATCCTCATTCGTTTAGTTAAATTCATCTTGTTCATTTTTTATTGATTCATATAATGATTAAAAATCAGAATTAGTAACGATGGTAAGCAGAACTTTGTCATATCTAATGAAATTTGCCGGTACGAAAATAGTCAAAAGTCGTACCCGGCAATTTTCATAGCATGGAGATTTGTCGAAAATTAACGTCCAGTTTTTAGTGCTTAACGCCAATTAACAAAGATGAAGGAATTTGTAAAAAACCCCATAATTCACATAAAAAAAAGCCACCTTTTTGTCAGGTGGCTTTCGAAATATCGGAAAGAATTGTCAGTCAACTGGTTTATCCTGCCACTTTTTCCTTTTTGTATCCATAAACGGCCAGTTCGCCCAGTTCTTCTTCGATGCGGAGAAGTTGGTTGTATTTTGCCATGCGGTCCGAACGGCTCAATGAACCTGTTTTTATTTGCCCCGAGTTTGTAGCTACGGCAATGTCGGCTATAGTTGCATCTTCAGTTTCGCCCGAGCGATGTGAAGTTACGGAAGTATAACCGGCACGATGGGCCATTTCAATGGCATCGAGGGTTTCGGACAGTGTCCCGATCTGGTTCACTTTAATCAGGATTGAGTTGGCGCAACCCAGTTGGATGCCTTTTTTCAGGTAATCGACATTGGTTACAAACAAATCGTCGCCCACGAGCTGTACTTTGCTTCCTAGCTTTTCGGTGAGCAGTTTCCAGCCCTCCCAGTCGCCTTCGCTCATTCCATCTTCGATTGAATCAACCGGATATTTCGAAACAAGCTCGGCCAGGTAATCGGCCTGCTGTGCCGAATTTCTTTTTGCCCCGCTAGGACCTTCGAATTTCGAATAATCGTAGACTCCCTCTTTGTAGAATTCCGAGGAAGCACAGTCCAAACCAATTGTAACATCCTTTCCTGCCACATACCCGGCTTTTTCGATAGCCGATATGATTGATTCGAGGGCATCTTCGGTTCCTTTCAGTGTAGGGGCAAATCCGCCTTCGTCTCCTACGGCGGTACTTAAATTTCGGTCGTGCAATACCTTTTTCAGGGAATGGAAAACTTCGGCACCCATGCGGAGTCCTTCCTTAAACGAAGCGGCGCCTACCGGGCGTATCATGAATTCCTGGAAGGCAATGGGGGCATCGGAATGTGAACCGCCGTTGATGATATTCATCATCGGAACCGGCAGTGTAAAAGCATTTGTTCCTCCAATATAACGGTACAAAGGCATATCGAGGTAGGCTGCTGCGGCTTTGGCAACGGCCAGCGAAACCCCTAGAATGGCGTTTGCCCCCAGGTTCGATTTTGTTTTCGTGCCATCGAGCCCTATCATGAGTTTGTCAACGTATCGCTGCTGCAAGGCGCTTACGCCAGCCAATGCAGGGCCTAAAACCTTGTTCACGTTCTCGACAGCCTTTTGAACTCCTTTTCCAAGATAACGGTTCTTATCGCCATCGCGTAGTTCGATAGCCTCATTTTCACCTGTTGAAGCTCCCGATGGAACTGCCGCCCGGCCTATGACGCCTGATTCCAGCATAACATCTACTTCCACAGTGGGATTCCCTCGCGAGTCGAGTATTTCACGGGCGATAATTTTTTCAATTTTGCTCATTTTTGTATTACTTTGTTTGAATTTTTGAAATTTTACTTCATAAGTATTAACGCAAAGTAAAATAAAATGTTTGACTTGGAAACCGCTTTCGTGGACATTTATATTCTATCGTTGTATAGGTAAAAACAATAGTTGTACGCAACTTACTCAAAATCAACAACTGTTATTCCCACGCCACCGAATTGGACATGTTCGTCACGATAAGATTTCACCCCATGCACAGTTCCCAGATATTGCCTGATAAGCTGGCGCAACGCACCCGTCCCGGTGCCGTGCAATATGCGTACCGAGGCAACGCCCACCATTATGGCATCGTCGATAAAATAGACAACCGCCTGCAAAGCTTCGTCGCCACGCATGCCCCTGACATCGATTTCGGACTTGAAGGTGAGTTTGCGCTGGCGGACTTCATCGGTTGTTGCATTCCCGACCGATTCAAATTTTTGCTTTTCCTTTTTCAGCTGGTTGTTGCTAATGGGTTCGAGCTGGTTGAGTTTCACTGTCGATTTCAAGTTCCCGAAAGCCACCAATGCTTGTTTGCCCTGGATTTCGAGAATGGTGCCGGTAGCCGTCTGGCCTTTCAGGCGGACGTTGGAGCCAACTCCCAACGTTCCGGATTCGGTATTTCCTGCACCGGCTGGTAAAGGCCTTGGCTTTGCCTTTGCCTGTTTCAATTCATTAGGGACAGGTCGTGGCTTGTCACTAGCAATTGTAGCCTTGAATTCATCCAACTCCTTGCGGGCGGCACGGGTTTTTTCCTTTTCCGCTTCGGCTTCCCTTATCCTGCGAATGGTATTTTCTATTTTCGCATTGGTTTCACTTAGCAGGTTTTTGGCTTCGGCCTTTGCATCCTGTATAATTTCCTTACGTTGGCGGTTAATTCCGGCCATTTCGGCTTCGTAGCTGGCAATGGTTTCTTCCAACTTCTTTTCTTTCTGCCTGATTTGCTGGCGTTTATTTTCCCAATAACGCTTATCCCTCACAATATCCTGCAAGTGCTTGTCGTAATCGAGGTGCTCGACGCCTACTTTTTCGGCGGCTTCGGCGATCAAATCTTCGGGCAATCCGATTTTGCGCGCAATTTCCACTGCAAATGAACTTCCCGGATTGCCAATGCTCAGTTGGAAAAGCGGTTGCAAATGCTGGCGGTCGTAGAGCATGGCGCCGTTTACGATTCCCTCGGCATCTTCGGCATAGTGTTTCAGGTTGGTGTAATGGGTCGTAATTACCCCGAAAGCCTTGTTCCGGTTGAACCGTTCGAGCGTGGCTTCGGCAATAGCTCCCCCGATTTGCGGTTCGGTGCCGGTACCAAATTCATCAATCAGCAACAAGGTCTTTGCCTGGCTGTTTCTAATGAAAAATTTCATGTTCAGCAAATGTGAACTGTAAGTCGACAAATCGTTTTCAATGGATTGTTCGTCGCCAATATCGATAAACAACCGTTCAAAAATTCCGGCACGACTGCTATCGTGAAGCGGTACCAACAAACCGCACTGAAGCATGTATTGCAACAACACCACCGTTTTCAGACACACCGATTTACCTCCGGCATTCGGGCCGGAAATCAACAGGATGCGCTGTTTTTCGTTCAGTGTAATATCGAGTGGAACAATGGCTTTCCCTTGTTTTTTGAGCGAGAGAAACAAAATCGGGTGAATGGCTTTTGCCCATTCCAACTGGCAGCAATCATCTACACGGGGTTTAATGGCATTTATTTCCAAGCCGAAAAGCGCTTTGGCACGCAGGAAATCAATTTGGCCGAGGAAATATTGCGAAGCAAAAATTTCTTCGGTATGCGGACGCACGAAATTGGTGAATTCAACGAGAATGCGCATAATCTCCCTCCGCTCCTCGCCTTCCAGTTCGCGCAGGCGGTTATTGGCTTCCACCACTTGTTGCGGCTCAATGAAAACCGTTTTCCCGGTGGCCGATTCGTCGTGGACAATACCGTTTACCTTACGCTTAAACGCCGGCGAAACGGGAATCACCAAGCGGCCTTCGCGCATGGTGGGCGCCACGTCTTTTTCCACATACCCATCGGTTTGCGCTTGGCGGAGAATGGAGTTCAGCGTGCGTGAAATGGATCCTTGAACCTGGAAAATATCCTTCCGAATGCGAGCCAAGTCATTGGACGCATTGTCCTTTACCTTGCCAAACTTATTGAGAATACCGTCGATGCGGTTAATAATCAGCGGGAAAGTTTCGATGCCGTTGACCAACTCGTGCAAATACGGATACACTTCGGCTTCGTGCTTGGTAAGGAAGGCCACCAACCGGCGCACCGCTTCCAACGCCCGGCGAAGATCGAAAACCTCCAACTCGTCGAGAAAGAGCCCTTCGATGCGCACGCGCGACAAAGCCGGACGGACATCGTAAAAATCACCAATCGGCAATTCGTCGGCATCGGTAGTGAGCACGCGCAGCATCTCGTCGGTCTGGCTGAGCAAGCGCATAACATCGGCATAGTCCGGTGAAAATTGTATTTCATCTACTTTTTCTTCGCCCAGCGTGCTCACGCACTTGTCTTTCAGCAATTGGCGAATGGTGGTAAAAGCTATTTTTTGTTCGAAATGAGAAGGATAAAGCATATGACCCCTAAATCCCCTAAAGGGGACTTTTAGTTAGTTTTAATTAATCTGACCAAATAGTAGTTTATTGTATTGTTTATCTTTTAAATTATTATCCTGCCTACTTCTTGTGGCTGGAAATAATAAATAAATTTCAATTTCTTGACCCTTAAACAAATATTTTATTTTCCGTCCATTTGCAGAATCAGTATCTTCTAAAATTGAAATTCTATTTTTATCAAGTTTGCATTTAAATGTCTCAAATGCCAATGTATAAGTACAACATATTCTACATAAAGTTTCATTATTAGTCAAAATATTATCTAGTATATCATTTTGAATAATATTCTCCTCACAAATAAGATCCTCATCTTTAGATGATTTCTTTACTCGACTCACTTTTGTAAAAATATCAAGAAATCCTATTCCTTTTTCTGTTGCAAAATCTTGTTTGTCTTTTTTATTTTGTTTCATTGAAACATTTATGCATTTGTTTTTTTCAAACCATTAATTTGAAATATATTTTCCATTCTATTCCAAAAGTGGTTTCTAGGTGACGCATAAAAGAAAAAATCGTCGTTATCTTTATAAGTAAGTTGAATTTATTATTGATATATTTCTTAATTTCATTTCTCTTTTGACCCCCAACCCCCAAATGGGGGTTTTAAGACTTAGTCTCTGAACTTTAAGTTTAAATTAAAGCTTCTTTATTTGCACCTCTTAAGCCCCCATTTGGGGGTTGGGGGTCAAACTAAAACATATCATTAAATATTATTGATTGCTTAAACTTCCTTGGGTGGAAATGTTCCTACTACCAGAGTCTTTAAATTGGGTGGAATAAATCCATTTGGGATTGGATGATTTTCAATTTCATTCATTTTACAAGTGACTTATAGTTAATTTATTCATAATACCTGATTAAAGAGCTTGTAGCTAACTTTTTATTCGTTTTTTGAGAGTATCACGAATTTGAGACTCTTATTTTTTCGTTTTTTTGTTAGCATTCCAAAAGTTTTAGGCTTATTTTTTCGTTTTTTGAGACCATTTCAAAATTTTCAGGCTCAATTATTTCGTATTTGTTGACAATTCAAATTTTTCAGCCGTATCTTTTCGTTTTTTGGAAGCATCACAGAATTTTAGACAATCATTCTTCTTCAGAATTCCCCTTCAGGAGTTAGGGGTTCTTTCATTCTTCTTCGCCTCGTCCCAAATCACATCCATTTCGGCCAGCGTCATTTCTTTCAGGTCTTTGCCAATGGTAATGGTTTTCGATTCCAGGTAGTTGAAACGGTTGATAAACTTGCGGTTGGTGCGTTCCAGCGCATTTTCGGGATTAATATCGTATAGTCGGGCCGCATTAATCAAACTGAACATAAGGTCGCCAAATTCGGCTTCCATTTTATCTTTATCCATAGCCGCAATTTCGGCTTTAAATTCGTTTATTTCTTCCTGCACTTTGTCCCACACCTGCTCGCGGTGTTCCCAGTCAAAGCCAACACTGCGGGCTTTGTCCTGAATTCGGTGCGCTTTAATCAAAGCCGGAAGCGACATTGGCACACCCGATAACACCGATTTATTTCCACCTTTTTCTTTCAACTTGAGCGTTTCCCAGTTTTGCATCACAGCTTCCGAGTTTTCGGCAGTTACGTCGGCAAAAATATGCGGATGGCGGTAAATCAGCTTTTCGCACAGGCCCTGGCACACATCGTAAATATCAAAGTCGAAAGTCTCGCTGCCCATTTCGGAGTAGAAAACAATGTGCAACAAAATGTCGCCCAGTTCTTTACGGATTTCCTTTTTATCGTCGCGGATGATGGCATCGGCCAGTTCGTAAGTTTCTTCTATGGTGAGTGTTCGCAGGCTTTCGAAAGTTTGCTCCTTGTCCCACGGGCATTTGGCGCGCAGTTCGGACATGATTTCGAGCAACCGCCCGAATTCTTTCAGTTTCTCAGCTTCGGTATGCATGGTTTATGAATTTCAGGTTTGTTTCTAGCAAGTTCCGGGGGCGACCCCTGATTTTCATGCAAAGGTAATCATTTTCAACCCTACTTTACTTTTACGGTTTTCAAAAGTTTATTTTTTCAAGTCTTGGCAGTTAAGGGATTTTAAATAGTTCTTATTTAGTTAAACATATTTAACCTTAAATAATTTGCCACAATTCCAATTACCCATATTTTTGTCATTAAATCTCATTTAACAGTGCTTCTAACCAACAGTCAATGCGAATGGCATGAAAAAAATTGTAGAGATCCAAGGTCTTGATTTTCATTACAGAAACCAACCCAGCCTACTCTCGAACTTGAATTTGCAGTTTCATACAGGTTCTATTTACGGACTGGTTGGGAAAAACGGCGAGGGAAAAAGCACATTGCTGAAAATAATTTCAGGCCTGGTTTTCCCCCTACGGGGAAAGGTGAAAGTGCTGGGGGTGGATTCGCATTCACGAAAATCAAAAATCCTGGAGCGTATATTTTTCTTGCCCGAAGAAATCGAACTTCCCAGTTTGAATACCCAGCAGTTCGAAAGTGTATATGCGCCTTTTTACCGGAACTTCAACTCGGCCATGTACCATGAGTTGTTGAACAATTTCATGGTCGAGTTGCCCGATAAATTGGACAAACTGCCCTATAGCCAGCGGAAGAAATTTTCAATCGCTTTCGGACTCGCCACCAATGCGCAAGTTATCCTGCTCGACGAACCCACGAAAGGGCTTGACCACCATTCCAAGAAACAATTCCTCAAAATAATATCTTCGGCATCGAGCAATAAAAACTGCATCCTCGTTTCGATGCAACAGTTGGATGGCATGGAGGATATTATTGATACTTTTATTTACATGGACAACCACCAAGTTGTATTTAAAGAAACAGGAAACCTAATTACTCAGAAATGAAGACATATCTCAGCAATGTAATTTTACAAGTGCGACGTTATTTTTGGGAGAACCTGAACTCGGAATTATCATTTTGGGCAATAATAACATTGTTGTTCACCATACTTGACCAACGTGACTTTGTAATTGCCGTTCTTTTTCTGAGTGGGGTTTATAAAACCGCAAGAATCAGCAAGGAAATCCGGAGCAACAAAAAAAACATCCGCTATTTTTTACTGCCAATCAGCCATGCTGAAAAAGCAGGTGCATTTTTTCTCCTGAACACGGTTTATCATTTTATCATGACAATAACAGCATATTGTATTGGAAACCTGCTTGTTACATTTACATACCATCAAATTCTGCATCTCCAGGTACCTGTAAACTGGGACTTGTTCCAAAAAACCATTAGCATCGACACAAATGGCGTATACCAGCTCAAAACTGAAAATGCTTTCTGGGGAATATTGATGTTTTTTGCATTGTCCCAATCGGTATTTGCATTAGGTACACTCTATTTCAAACGGTTCGCAGTGACAAAAACATTCTTTTCCGTTGTGCTAATACTTGGCATTCTTCTTTTCACACAGGTTGTTTTGTTCAAAACACTCTGGAGCGTGAAACACCTCGAAAATGCGCTATACCCCTCCTTGTTGATGATAAACAATTCCACTTTACCTGCATTTGTCAATACAATCGTGGTGTCCGGAAGTTGTGTGGCGTTACCGTTCTTATGGATAACCAGCTATTTCCGTTTATCCGAAAAACAAGTTATTTGACTGACAACAAACAATATATAAAATCACATTTGCCCCATTTAATGAAAACCAGCAACAAACTTTTACTCGGATTACTATTGCTTAGCGTTGTTTGCATTGTGACTGTCAATGTTCTACTAAAAATGCGGTACGATTCGAACATGAATGAAGCATACCCTCCCGGCAGAACCGGGATAACTGCGACAGACAGCATGTCGGTGCAAACGGGAAAAAATTAATCCGCATGAAACGGAAACCCGCCACCTTGTTGTTTTGCCTGGCAATGGATGCGTTGGGTCTTGCCAGCTTGCTGGTGCCGTTTCTGGGGGAATGGACTGACATCGTTTGGGCTCCGATTTCGGCATTCATTTTTTACAAAAGTTTTGGAGGCAAAACCGGGAAACTTGGCTCTTTGCTTGATTTTACCGAAGAAATCCTACCTTTTGCCGACTTTATCCCCACCTTTACATTGGCTTATATTTACGAACGATATTTCAAAAAGAAATGACAAGGAAAAAAATACATGCACTGTTCCATGTGCCTTTCGAAGGCTTGGGTTGCATCGAAGCGTGGATTGCCCTGAACGGACATATACTCACAACAAGCGAATTTTACGGAAGCTACAAGCTGCCGGACATTGAACACATTGATTGGCTGGTTGTTATGGGTGGTCCTATGGGTGTTTCCGATGAATCGGTTTACCCTTGGCTGAGGGAGGAAAAGGAATTTATCAGGCAAGCCATTGAAAAAAACAAAACCGTTACCGGGATTTGCCTGGGTTCACAATTGATAGCCGAAGTGCTTGGCGCGCGGGTTTACCCGAACAAACAGAAGGAAATAGGTTGGTTTAATATTTCAGGAACCGAAAAAGCGTTGAAACACCCGCTTTTCAGCCTGTTTGAAAGCGAATTCCCGGTGTTCCACTGGCACGGCGACACGTTCGACTTGCCTGATGGAAGTGAGTTGCTTTACAGTTCATCTGCAACCGCAAACCAGGCTTTCATTTTCAGGAACAAGGTGTTGGGATTGCAATTCCATTTGGAAGCCACAGCCGGTTCGCTTCGTGCCATGACCGAAAACGGTGCTGATGAGCTTATCCAAAGCGAAACCGTCCAAGCGGAAAAACAAATCCTGGCCACAAACCAGGTGGAAGAAACAAACCGGAAAATGTACAGGATCCTGGACTATTTTTCCGGTTTGTAAAATCAGACATTAATATTCAACTCATTGAGAACCAGTCGTATTTTCTCGTAGGTTTTAATGGTGTTTGGCACTAACGGCAGGCGCAGCACATTCTGGACATAGCCCATTACGGCCAGCATGCTTTTCACTCCTGCCGGATTGCCCTCGACGAAAAGCAACTGAATCAGTTCTGTAAACCGGTAGTGGATTTGGCGTGCATTATCGTAGTCGCCTTTCAGGGCAAGCCTCACCATGCGGCTGAATTCGCGGGGAAATGCATTCCCGATAACCGAAATAACACCCACAGCGCCCAATGTTATCAGAGGGAATGTAATGCCATCGTCGCCTGAAATGACCATGAAATCAGCCGGCTTGTTTTTAATGATGTCATCGATTTGGGTGAAGTTCCCCGAAGCTTCCTTGATGGCGCAAATATTCGGGAAATCCTTTGCCAGTCGCAAGGTGGTTTCGGCCAGCATGTTCACGCCGGTCCGTCCCGGTACATTGTACAACACGACTGGCAGCGGGGATGCTTTGGCTATGGCGGCGAAATGCTGGTAAAGCCCTTCCTGCGAAGGTTTATTGTAATATGGTGTAACAGAAAGAATTGCATCAATCCCGCTGAAATCCGCCGTTTCCAGTTTTTCAACCACGGCTTTCGTGTTGTTGCCACCAACCCCAAGTACAATTGGGATCCGTCCTCCGGCACATTGGATAACAAATCGGGTTATTTCTTCCTTTTCCTGTTCGGTTAACGTAGGGGTTTCGGCGGTTGTCCCGCAAACAACAAGGTAATCGGTGCCGTTTTTGATTTGATGCTCTATGATTCGCGCCAAGGCATCAAAATCGATTGACTCATCATTTTTAAATGGTGTAATCAAGGCTACACCCATTCCTGTCAGCTTGTTATTAATCATTGGTCAGAAATACATTTTTTTTGCAAAAATACGCTTTTAATCGTTTGTTTGTATGCTTTTCAGGTAAAAAATTATCTGGTTGAAAAGATACAATTCTTCTGTGGGGCTTTCGGGCGATTCCGGGTTTACTTCCACGTTCCCGACATCCAGAACGAAATCGTAAACCGGCAATTCGGTTTTGCTAATTCCCGCCTTACATGCCGCACGGGCATACAGCGCCATGTATTGCAGCGGGATGAGCGCCCTGGCGGACAAATCGACCAGCAAATCGAATTCCGAACCTTCGAGGTCAGCGATATAAGATTTCACCGGCTTTTCGGAAAAATCAACATCTTTGCGATGCAAAATCCTGAAATCAGGCAGGACTGCCGTGGCAACATCTTTTTTACCGGCATAACCCCAAGCCGAAACTTTTTTCCCGTCCTGCTGCAATGTCTGGATTATCCGCCTTATGGCAACATTCTTTTCGGAGTAATCGCTCTCAAACAAAATCAATACGGTTTTGGCATTTTCGTAATTGACAAACTTGCGTTCGCGGTAATTCGCTGCAAGGTATTTTCCAGCTCGTTTCTTGAACAAGAAAGCATTTAATTTCTTCATTCCTTCTATTTTAAAATTGTAATTCAGGATTCTGGTTGACAACAGGCTGCTCATTTACCATGGACAAAAATGTTTTCTCATCCACAAGCCTGACACCCAGTTTCTCGGCTTTCTTCAGCTTTTCGGGTCCCATGTTTTCACCGGCCAGGATAAAGGAGGTCTTGGACGAAACACTGCCCGAGTTTTTCCCCCCGTTCCGTTCAACCAACGCTTTGTATTCGTCGCGCGAGTGCATTGAAAACGTGCCGCTTATCACCACAGACATGCCTTGCAATGCCGTTCCGTGCGCTTGCAGTTTTTCTTCCGAAAGGCTCATTTGCAAGCCTGTTTCCTTCAGCCTGTCGACAACCTCCACGTTCACCGGGTCGGAAAAGTAGCGGACAACACTTTGGGCAATGCGTTCGCCTATTTCGTCCACCGCAACCAATTCTTCAACCGTGGCTTTTTCCAATGCTTCAATACTCTTGAAAGCAAAAGCCAGCTTTTTGGCAATGGTTTCGCCCACAAACCTGATTCCCAAGGCAAAAAGCACACGTTCGAAAGGCACTTCCTTCGATTTTTCACAACCATCCTTTATGTTGTAAG
Organism: Paludibacter sp.; assembly: GCA_035299105.1. Classification (GTDB taxonomy): domain Bacteria; phylum Bacteroidota; class Bacteroidia; order Bacteroidales; family Paludibacteraceae; genus Paludibacter. The sequence goes on from DATGXD010000241.1 coordinate 14,524, forward strand.
CCGATTTGGAACCTAGCCTTTCCAAACGTACCAGGTCAGGGACTTTCAAGGTGTAGATATCAGCGATGTTGTGCAATAATCCATTTTGGTACAGCAGGTTGATGGTTTCGCTACCCAGCCCATCGATATTCATGGCCCGGCGGCTGACGAAATGCTCCATTTTCCCCTTGATCTGGGGCGGGCAAGCATTTTCGTTGGGGCAATAATAGGCGGCTTCCCCCTCGAAACGCACCAGTGTCGCACCACATTCAGGGCATTTTTCAACAAACCAGACTTTATTGCCCTCCAAAATCCGTGCATTGAGGTCGACTTCAGTGATTTTCGGGATGATTTCGCCACCTTTTTCTACAAAAACCATGTCGCCGATGTGCAGGTCGAGGGCTTCGATAATGTCGGCATTATGCAGCGTGGCACGCTTGACGGTTGTCCCCGAAAGTAAAACCGGCTCCAGGTTGGCAACCGGTGTAACCGTTCCCGTCCTGCCCACCTGGTACGAAACCGAATTGAGCCGCGTAAGCGCTTTTTCGGCCTGGAACTTATAGGCTATGGCCCAACGTGGCGATTTGGCCGTAAACCCCAGGTTTCGCTGTTGCGACAATGAGTTTACTTTCAGCACAATACCATCGGTTGCAACCGGAAGTTTCTTCCGTTCGACATCCCAATAATTGACAAAATCGAAAACCTCGTCGAGCGATTTGCAAACCCGGATGGCATCCGAAATCTTCAAACCCCACGAATGGGCTGCTTTCAGGTTATCGGCGTGAGTTGCCGAAGGGAGGTTTTCGCCAATCATATAATAGAAGAACGCATCGAGGCGACGCGAGGCGACAATTTTCGGGTTTTGCATTTTCAACGTGCCCGAAGCAGCATTACGCGGATTGGCAAACAAAGGTTCCTCCTGTTCTTCGCGTTCGCGGTTCAGCTTCTCAAACACATTCCACGACATGAGTATTTCGCCACGGATTTCGAACACCGGGGCGAAATTTCCGTGCAAACGTAACGGAATGCTTCGTATAGTCTTTACATTCGTAGTCACATCGTCTCCTTTCTCACCATCACCGCGTGTCACAGCCCGCACCAATATTCCGTTTTCGTAAGTCAACGAAATGGACGCCCCATCGTATTTCAATTCGCAAACCAGCTCGAACGGTTCGTTCAGCGCTTTGCGAACACGCTCGTAGAAGTCCGTGATTTCCCCTTCGGAATAGGTGTTTCCCAACGACAGCATGGGATAAGCATGTTTTACCTGCTTAAACCCACTGGCAATATCGCTGCCCACGCGCTGTGTGGGCGAATGCGGATCGAAAAATTCGGGATGTGCATCCTCGAGTTCCTGTAATTCACGCAGTTTTGCATCAAACTCAAAGTCGGAAATGGTGGGAGCCGAAAGCACATAATAGTTGTAATTGTGCTGTTCGAGTTCGTGTCGGAGTTTTTCAATCTTATCTTTTATCATGATACAGTCAGTGGATTAAGTGGACCTGGACATTTGTTGTAGTTGCAAAGATAAGAAAAAGCAAAGTTTTATTCTAACACCCATCAAGTTGAAAATAATCCGGGACATTGCCAGACACCTCGAATCATGGCACGCCACATCCATGCACTGGAATTCATGTTATTTGAAAAAATTAAAACAGCTATTGTTTTAAAATAATTACAAATCAAAAATACATTGATATTCAACATCTAATACCACATAAGGAGCATTTAGAGAAATAATTTTAAAAAATTCAAACCTTACATTTCAAAAAAATGAAATATCTTTGACTCCAAATTATAAAAAAAGCAGCACGAATATATGAGAAAATTCAAAAACCTGTTGTTTTCGATGACAACAACAGTAATCCTTTTGGGGGTGTTTGCCGTAAGCATTGCTTATGCCACCTTTGCCGAAAGCAAATCGGGAACCGAATATGCAAAAGAGATAGTGTACAACGCCCATTGGTTTGAAATACTGATGCTGTTGCTGGTTGTCAACCTGGTCGGGAGCATTTTTCGATACAACCTGTTCAGACGCAAGAAATGGAGCATATTGATGTTCCACTTCGCATTCATCTGCATGATGGCTGGTGCAACCATCACACGCTTTTTCGGCTACGAAGGAATGATGCACATCCGTGAAGGACAGACTTCGAACGAAATATCCATGGAAAAACCTTCGGTCGGTATCAGCGTGGTTTCGAAGTCGGGGCAAACGGAGAAAGTACGGGAAACAAACCTGTCGAAACTGGAAAACAGTGAATTTTCCGAAAGTTTGTCGATTGATGGAAAAACAATTACGGTAACCAAGGAAACTTTCATGCCTAATGTTGCAGAAACAATAGTGCCTGACGAGCAGGGAGAACCAGCCGTGTCGGTATTTGGGATGAACGACCGGAACGAAGGGCAGGATTTCATCTTGGTAAAAGGCGAGAAAAAGCAGTTTGAGGACATGTCGTTTGCCATCGCTGATTCAACCAACGGGGCTGATG
>DATGXD010000242.1:0-9880 GCA_035299105.1 Paludibacter sp.
CATTTCTATTTTTTTTTTCGTTTCAGCCTTTTGCCTTAAAGGCCAGCGCATACAATTTCATTTGTTTCACCATGGCCACCAATCCGTTGGATCGGGTGGGGGAGAGATGTTCTTTCAGGCCTATCTTGTCGATGAAATAAAGTTCGGTATTGATAATTTCGTCGGGGGTGTGCCCCGAAAGCACCTGGATGAGCAGCGATACAATTCCTTTCACGAGCACGGCATCGCTTTCGCCCTGGTATGTGATAATTCCATTGCTTATTCCTGCGTTCAGCCATACGCGGCTTTGGCAGCCCTCTATAATATTCTGGGATGTTTTGTGTTTTTCGTCAAGGGGCTCAAGTGAATTCCCCAGGTCGATAAGCAAGGCATATTTATCCATCCAGTCGTCAAACTGGTTGAACTCCTGAACGATGTTGTCTTGTAATTCGTTGATTGTCATGTTGAAAAAAATATTAAATAACTATCCCGGTTCCTAACGGAGGCCGATTTGCAATAGTATGGATAGTTTCCTCTGTTTAAGTATTGTAAATGTTTTGTTGTAAAAAAATCAATGTCGATATTTAATCCCCTAGGGTTGGGATTCTTAGCTAAGCATTCCCACCACCCGTTTCAATGCTTCAATGAAAGTGTCGATTTCCTCCTTCGTGTTGTAAAAAGCAAACGAAGCCCGGACGGTGCCGGGAATGCCCAGCAAGTCAATCAAGGGCTGTGCACAGTGATGTCCTGTCCGCACTGCAATGCCCAGCTTGTCGAGCAGCATTCCAATGTCGTAGGGATGGATATTCCCGACCACGAATGAAATAACCGAGCTTTTTTCGCTGGCTGTGCCAATAATCCGCATGCCATCAATTTCCATCAGGCGTTTTGTCCCATATTCCAGCAATTCGTGTTCGTAGGCTGCAATTTTTTCTATCCCGATTTCCTGCACGTACCGCAAAGCCTCGGCAAGCGCTGTTGAGCCTATGTAGTCGGGTGTCCCCGCTTCGAACTTGAATGGCAGTTCGTTGTAGGTGGTTTTTTCGAATGTCACTGAGGCTATCATTTCTCCACCGCCTTGGTAAGGTGGTATGGCATTGAGCCATTTTTCTTTTCCATACAGGACTCCAATGCCGGTTGGCCCGTAAATTTTATGAGCCGAAAAGACATAGAAATCCGCATCGAGTTCTTGCACGTTTACCGGGATGTGCGGTACTGCCTGCGCGCCATCGACCAGCACCGGAACATTTTTCTCGTGGGCAATGCGTATGATTTCAGCCACCGGGTTTATCGTGCCGAGCACGTTGGAAACATGGGCTATGGAAACTATCCGTGTTTTTTCGTTCAACAGCGATTTGTAGGCATCCATGTCAAGTTCGCCCCGTTCATTCATAGGGATAACCTGCAGTTTCATTCCCTTCCGTTCGCAAAGCATTTGCCATGGGACGATGTTGGAATGGTGTTCGATGGTGGAAATAACCACTTCGTCGCCTGCCTTGCAGAACGCATCGCCAAATGAGTAGGCTACCAGGTTGATGGCTTCGGTGGTGCCACGGGTGAAGATGATTTCCCCGCGTTTGGCTGCATGCAGGAATTCGGCAACCGCCGAACGTGCCGCTTCGTGCGCTTCGGTAGCTTTCTGGCTCAGGTAGTGCACGCCGCGGTGGATATTGGCATTCAGCGTGTAATAGCCCTCATCGATTTTTTCGACGACACAACGTGGTTTTTGTGTGGTGGCCGCATTGTCGAAGTAAATAAGTTCCCTGTTGTAAACCTTCTGGCTTAAAATCGGGAAATCCTTCCTTATATGTTGTATGAATTCTTTGTCCATTGTATTGAAACTCGATTTGACTCGTTTTGTTTTGCAAAAGTACAGAAAAATCTGCAAATTTGCCAACGGTGCGGCTTGGCATGGCAGCGTTCGGGCTGCGGGAAATTTTCAGCGGGGGCGCGGCAGGTGACTAAATTCAATGCATTCAACAAATTTTAACCGCAAAACAAGCACCAATTGTGAAAACATGTTGTACTTTTGTGTGCTTTTTCCCAAAAACCGCTTTGTAAGCAAACCCTTCATAAGACCATGAATAAAAATCTCCTTTCAAATCTGACCCCGCACATTGCTGCTGTTTTGTTGTTTATCGTTATTTCGTTTGCGTATTTTGTTCCTGTCCTCGAAGGGAAACAAATTCTTGGACACGATTCTGAAAGCTGGATGTGCATGGCCAAAGAAACCGTGGATTATAATACAACACACGATGATGCGGCTTTATGGACTAATTCGATGTTCGGGGGGATGCCTACCTACCAGATTTCGATGAGCCAGCCTTACAACCTGATTAAATATGTGGAGGATGTTGTTCACTGGTTTCCCAATTCGGTTTACAACCTCCTTTTATACCTCGTTGGTTTTTACATCCTGTTGCTTGCCTTCAGGGTTGATCCCTGGCTGGCAATAGCCGGTTCATTTGCATTCACGTTTGCATCATACAATTTCATTATTATAGCTGCCGGGCATAATTCCAAGGCCATCTCCATTGCCTACATGGCGCCGCTTATCGGAAGTGTTTTCCTGGCATTCAGGGATAAACGCTTGCTCGGAAGCTTGCTGACGGCTTTCTTCCTGAGCTTGGCCATACGTGCAAACCATGTGCAGATACTTTATTATACATTGATAATACTTTTGTTCCTGGGTGTTGTCGAATTTGTTTACAGCATCCGCGGAAAGCAAATCGTCGGGTTCCTGAAATCTACCGGGATGGTGGTTGCGGCGGCATTGGTTGGCATCGGTATGAATGCCACCGTGTTGTTGACTACTTATGAGTATGGGAAATACACCATGCGTGGCGATTCAAATGGCCTGACCGACAAGGACAATTCGCAGCATGGCCTGAACAAGGATTACATCACACAATGGAGCTATGGCATAGACGAAACCATGACCTTGCTCATACCGGATTTCAAAGGTGGGGCAAGCGGAGGCAAACTTGGTGTTGACACTGAAACAGCCAAAAAGTTGCAGGGTTATGGAGTCCCGGATGTGGAAAAAATGATGAACGACATGCCGTTGCCGCTTTACTGGGGAACTCAGCCCGGAACTTCGGGGCCGGTTTATATCGGCGCTATCGTTTGTTTCCTGTTTGTGCTTGGGCTTTTTATTGTCGACAGGCGTGTGAAATGGTGGTTGCTGCCAATGATTGCACTTATGTTGATGCTTTCGTGGGGGCGTAACTTCATGTGGCTGACCGATATGTTTATCAATCATGTGCCGTTGTACAACAAGTTCCGGACAGTTTCGATGACACTTGTTGCTGTCGGCTTCGGCATCACCCTGATAGCGGTGCTGGCTTTGAAGGAAATTTTCGACCCCAAGGCAGATAAGAAAAAACTGCTACGTCCCTTGTTTATTAGTGCGGGTGTGGTAGGTGGTGTTGCGCTGCTGTTTGCTGCTGTTCCTTCGCTGGCCGGTAATTTTGTGGGGGCAGGCGATGCTCAGTTCAGCGGCGACTATGCGTTCCTGAAAGAAACCCTGCCGCTCGACCGGGCTGCCATGCTGCGTTCCGATGCCTTGCGTTCGGCGCTTTTCATCTTGCTGTCTGCCGGCCTTATTTGGTTGTATCTGCGGAATCTTTTGAAAACCAAGGTTGCCTATGTGGTTTTGGGGATATTGATTTTAGCCGACCTGGCTCCCGTGTGCAAACGTTACCTGAACGATTCGAATTTTGGGCGTAAACGCCGGTTCGATAACCTGATTGAACCTACGGCTGCCGATAATTACATTTTGCAGGACAAGTCGCAATTCAGGGTGCTGGATGCAAATGTGGATGTTTTCCAGGATGCCAAACCATCGTATTTCCACAAGAACATAGGTGGATACCACGCTGCCAAGTTGCGCCGTTACCAGGAATTGATCAACATGCAAATCACGCCTGAATTGGGTAAGTTGTTCTCGGCTTTCGGAAGGGCAAAAACATTCGAACAGTTGATGCCGACACTCGATTCGCTCGGTGTGCTGAACATGTTGAATATGAAATACCTGATTTACAACAAGGAAACTGCTCCGCTCATAAACCCGTATGCCAACGGGAATGCCTGGTTCGTGAGGAATATCCGTGTGGCTGCCAATGCCAACGAAGAAATGCGCTTGGTTGGGGAAATTGACACGAAACACGAGCTGGTGGTTGATAAATCGCTTGCACCGCTGTTGCCTTCATCGCTTACACCCGATTCGTCGGCACGTATTTCGCTAACAAGTTATGCCCCGAACCAGTTGAAGTACAGTTTCAGTTCGACCACCGACCAGGTGGCTGTGTTCTCTGAAATTTATTACCCAAGCGGTTGGAACGCCTACATTAATGGGGCTGTTGTACCTTATACGAGGGTCAACTACCTGTTGCGTGCCATGCCGTTGAAGGCCGGAACGTACGAAATTGAATTCCGTTTCGAACCGAAGTCGTACAGTGTAGGCAATGCAATTGCCTTGACCTCATCCATTTTGATGATATTGAGTATTGTTGGTTTTATTTATCTGAAATGGAGAAATAACCGGAAGTCTGTAACCGTTTGAAAAGAGAGAAATTCCAGTTGATTATGACACAAAATTCTAAAATGAGAAAACATCCGTTTTCCAATATACATTTTACATCCACCCTCAGTATGTCGCTGGTGTTGTTTTTGGTGGGACTTGTTTGCTTGTTGCTGTTTGCTGCACGGGATATGAGCCGGTATGTGCGTGAAAACATCAACCTGTCGGTTATCCTTGACGACCAGATAAGCGACCAGTACACGCAACGCATCGAGAAGTATTTGAAAGATTCGCCATACGCCAAATCGGTGGAATATGTTTCGAAGCAGGATGCGTTGAAAGACCATATCGCCAGCCTGGGCGAAAACCCCGAAGAATTCCTGGGCTACAATCCGCTAATGGCTTCGATTGAAGTGAAACTCAATGCCGAATATGCCAATGTGGACAGCGTGGCGGTAATCCAGACTAAACTTTTATCGTTCGAGCACATAAACCGGATAGCTTACCAGAAAGATATGGTCAGCCTGGTGAATGAAAATGTAAGGAAAGTCAGCTTGATACTGCTGGGGCTTGCCGTGGTGCTGCTTTTCATTTCGGTGGCATTGATTTACAATACCATCCGCTTGACGGTGTACTCGAACCGCTTCCTCATAAACACCATGAAAATGGTGGGCGCAACATCTTGGTTTATCCGCAAACCATATATCCTGAAAAGCATGCTGAATGGTTTGTCGGCTGCACTTATTGCAATGCTCCTGCTTACCGGAATGGTTGCTTACATCCAGTACGAGTTTGCCATGCCTGGTATGCTGGTTGAACCACTAACGGCTTTCATGGTTTGCCTTATTGTTGTTTCGCTAGGGCTTGCACTCACTGCTGCATCCTCGTTCCTGGCTGTTGGGAGATACCTGAGGATGCATTCCAACGACATGTATTTTATTTAGAATCAAGAATTTGGATTTTAATTGTTTGAAAATCTGATTGTTCAATTTGCTTGTAAATATATAATTTGATATTATGGAAGAAGATAAACGTTTTATCCTTGGCAAGAAAAACCTGTTGCTCATTGCGGTTGGTTTTGCCATTATCGTGTGTGGTTTTGTAGTGATGTCTGGTTCGTCGACTGTTTCGGAATTCAATCCGGACATATTCAGCTTTCGCCGAATCACGGTAGGTCCAATGATTTCTTTCTTTGGTTTCCTGTTCATTGTTTTTGCAATTCTATTTAAACCCAAGGCAAAATAAGGATGGATTTATTGCAGACTATTATTATTGCCATTGTTGAAGGCCTGAGTGAATTTTTGCCTGTCTCGTCGACAGGACACATGATAATAGCCCAAAAGCTTCTGAATGTTGAGAGTACTGAATTTGTAAAAGCCTTCACGGTAAATATCCAGTTTGGAGCCATTTTATCCGTGCTGGTTTTGTATTGGAAACGCTTTTTCCAGACTTGGGACTTTTACTACAAATTGCTAGTTTCCTTTCTTCCCGCTGCTGTTATTGGTTTCCTTTTCAGCGATGAGATAGATCTGCTGCTCGAAAACGTGGTAGTGGTAGCTGTCATGCTTGTGTTGGGCGGCGTTTTGATGCTTTTTGTTGATAAATGGTTCAATGAACCAGCCTCGGAGGAGCAGGAAATGGATTGGAAACGTTCCTTGAAAATAGGTTTTTACCAATGTATTGCCATGGTTCCGGGAGTTTCGCGTTCGATGGCAACCATTGTTGGCGGCATGGCAACCGGACTCACACGGAAGAATGCCGCGGAATTTTCATTCTTTCTGGCTGTCCCCACTATGGCTGCTGCTTCGGGCTACAAACTGTTGAAACTTGTCATGGAACCAGCTTCGGCAGGTATGCTATCCGAGAACCTGGCCACCTTGCTTATCGGGAACGCCGTTGCATTTGTTGTGGCGATGGGGGCTATTAAGTTTTTCATAGGTTTCCTTACCAGGTATGGTTTCAAAGCCTTCGGATATTACCGGATTGTGGTTGGTACGGTAATATTGGTCTTGCTTGCCATGGGCGTTGATTTAAATATCTTGTAGGAGTATAGGCGATGTGTTTGCCTGAAAATAAATAAAAAATGGATTTCATAAACGGAGAAGTCCTGTATGTGGCCAAACCACTGACCTGGACTTCGTTCAATCTTGTAAACAAACTTCGGTGGAAGTTACAGAAAACACTGAAAGTGAAGAAGTTGAAGGTGGGTCATGCAGGTACGCTCGATCCATTGGCTACCGGCGTAATGATTATTTGTACCGGAAAATCGACCAAGCTGATTGAAAGCTTCCAGTACCAGACTAAGGAATACATTGCCACGCTACAACTGGGGGCAACCACCCCTTCGTTCGATATGGAATTGCCGGTAGATGCTACTTACCCCACCGCCCATATAACCCGCGAACTGGTGGAACAGACATTGCCGGACTTTGTGGGCGAAATAGCCCAGGTACCGCCTGTATATTCTGCCGTGAAAGTCGATGGGAAACGCGCCTACGATTATGCCCGTTGCGGCCAGGAGGTTGAACTAAAGCCCAAGATGTTGGTTATAGATGAGATTGAACTGCTGGATTTTACCCTTCCTGTGTTGAAAATCAGGGTTGTATGTAGTAAAGGGACTTATATCCGTGCATTGGCCCGCGATATTGGTTTGGCTTTGGGAAGCGGCGCCCACTTAACCGGGTTGGAGAGGACACGTATCGGTGACGTCAGGTTGGAGGATTGTTGGCAGATTGATGACTTGCTTTTGCACATAGAGCAGGAAGCAATGGCCTGCAACCCGGAGATTAACCAGACGGAATCCTAAACTTATTCACTGGAAATTAATTAAACAAAAAAATATGAAGTTATCTAAGTTTAAATTCAAGTTGCCTGACGAGCTGATTGCTCAATATCCGGCCAAACATCGTGACGAATCGCGTTTAATGGTGTTGAATCGTAAAACGGGAGAAATTGAACACCGGACGTTTAAGGACATACTTGAATATTTTAACGAGCATGATTTGTTCATTTTCAACGACACCAAGGTTTTTCCGGCCAGGCTATATGGCAACAAGGAAAAAACAGGCGCCCAGATTGAAGTATTCCTGCTGCGTGAACTGAACCACGAAATGCGGCTTTGGGATGTGTTGGTCGAGCCAGCCCGTAAAATACGTATTGGAAACAAGCTGTATTTCGGCGAAGATGATTCAATTGTGGCTGAGGTAATTGACAATACCACTTCCAGGGGGCGCACCTTGCGTTTCCTGTTTGATGGAACGCACGATGAATTCAAGAAAGGACTATATGACCTCGGCGAAACGCCACTTCCGCGCAATATCAACCGGCCGGTCGAAGCAGAGGATGCTGAACGTTTCCAAACTATTTTTGCAAAGAACGAAGGGGCTGTGTCGGCACCGGCAGCTGGAATGCATTTCAGCCGTGAACTGATGAAACGGATGGAAATCAAGGGGATTGAAACCTCTTTCCTGACTTCGCATATGAGCCTCGGCAATTTCCGCGAGATAGATGTGGAAGACCTTACCAAGCATAAAATGGATTCCGAGCAGATGTCGGTGCCGGCCGAAACTGCCAAAAAAGTGAACAAGGCCAGGGATGAAAATAAAAACATCTGTGCGGTAGGGGTAACTGTTATGCGTGCTCTCGAAACTGTGGTTGGAACCGAAGGTAAAATTAAGCCTTACGAAGGTTGGACCAATAAGTTTATTTTTCCACCTTATGATTTTACGGTGGCAAATGCCATGATTACCAATTTCCATTTGCCATATTCCACGTTGCTGATGGTGACTTCGGCTTTTGGCGATTACGAGAATGTGATGAAGGCGTATGATGTGGCTGTCAAGGAAAAATATAAATTTGGTGTGTATGGCGATGCCATGTTGATTATCTGACCTGTTTCGCCGCGGAAACAAAAAATGCGCTTTGGGAACTGCTTTTCCCAAAGCGCATTTTTTGTTATAGGTGGGTGGGCATAAAGGCCGCAAGAAATGTCCCTCTCCCCCGTGATTTTATTCAGTCTCCGGCTGCTCGTCACCTTCGGCAGGGGCTGTTGCCTCTTGAGGTTCGGTCCCGGTAGTGGTTTCCAGGTCGGTGGAATCGGGCTCTGCTGGCTTGACGTACGTGTGGCAACTGTATTTCTTCGTGATGGTTTCCTTGGGTTTTGTAGGGAACTTTCCACGGTACTCTTTCAGTCTTTCATCTTTCAATACCTTTTCCATGAACAGGCCGAAAATAGGTAAGGCGGTTTTGCTTCCTTCGCCGAGTTGCCCGGTGCGGAAGTGCACGCTGCGATGGTCGCCACCAACCCAGGCACCACCAATCAATTTCGGGCTTACTCCCACGAACCAGGCGTCCGAATGGTTGGACGAAGTTCCTGTTTTTCCCCCAAAATCGGTATTGTAATGGAACAAATCCCATGCCCATAGGGCTTGGGTGGTTCCGCCTGGTTCGGTCATGCCCCCTTTCAGCATTTCGGTCATTAGCCAGGCGGTTTCGTATGGAATTACCCGCTTGTGTTCGGCGTTTGGCCGGTAAATGACATTCCCGTCCTTGTCTTCGATTTTTGTAACCAGGACTGGTTCATGGTAAACGCCTTCGTTAACCACTGTCCCAAAAGAGTTTACGAGTTCGAGTAACGAAACATCCGAAGCACCCAGGCAGGTTGCCGGCTGGTTTTCGAGCGGAGTGCGGATTCCGAGCAAATGTGCGTATTTTATGATTTCGGGAATACCCACTTCCTGTGCAAGTTGTACGGCCACTGTGTTTATCGACCGGGCAAATGCATGTTTCAATGTCATTGGGTAGCCCAGGAAAGTGCCATTGGCATTGTGTGGGTTCCATGTTTTCTCCACACCTTTTTCGGTGTATTTCCACGAAACCGGATGGTCGGTCATCATGTCGCAGGGCGACTTCCCGTGCATCATGGCAGTTGTGTACACGAACAGCTTGAAGGTGGAGCCAGGTTGCCGTTTCGATTGGGCAACCTTGTCGTATTGCCAGAACTTAAAATCGATATCGCCTACCCATGCACGGACATTTCCCGTATTCGGTTCCATGGCCACAAAACTGCTGTGCATGAAATGGTTCATGTACCGGATGGAATCCATTACGCTGAACGTGGTGTCTTTTTCGCCCCTTTTGTAATCGAAGACCTTTGTCCGGTGCGGCTTGTTCAGGTATTTATGGATGGAGTCGGGGTTCGAATTGTATTTCTTGTCCAGTGCGGCGTAATATTTGGTTTTGCGTGCCAGGTCTTCGATAAAGTGGGGAATGTCCTGGTGGTTTTCGTCCTGCCATGGGTTCTGGCCTCGCCAGTGGTCGAAAAAGCGGCGTTGGACCTGGGTCATTTGTTTGATAACAGCTTCTTCGGCATATTTTTGC
>DATGXD010000243.1:0-6168 GCA_035299105.1 Paludibacter sp.
TTTTGCCTCTTTCAGGCAAAATGGAAAATATACATGACATGTTTTTTATAAAACCATTCGAGTTAATGAAATCGATATAAAAGCAGGTTTTCCCGTTGCTGTATTTTTTTGTTGTAATGCGAATGTCTACAAAAATGTCGGGCGAAGTCATAATTCCAGGTACGGTAATGTCACCTATTCCACGGATTATGTTCGTTGTCTTGTTGTACCTTGTCGATTTGAAGTAGAAAATTAGCAAATCATTTTTTTTTTCTTCGTTTCGGAGGTTCATGCCTTTCAAAGCCCAGCCGAACAATGCATCGAAATTGTTTTTCAGTTGGTTGTCGAACGAATGGGTTACAGCAGTGCAAATGCTGTCCGAAGCATTTACATGAACCTGGCAGGTTGTTACGAATTCGCCATGCTTATATCCGGTGGAAACTGAATCCGGGGGAAATGCCATCAACTTGCTCATACCAAGAAAAATGAACGAGAGTAAAATAGTCGTTTTGTTCATTGGTGCGAAGTTAATCATTTTGTTTTTTTGTTGAGCGAATTGCCTGTCAGTTTCTTGTTGTTATCCATGGTTCCTTTTTGCTGGAACCTGCATTCTTCCCGCATGTTTTCAGTAAATTTCCTTACCCTCCATTCCACAATCCCCTTGTAACGTCGCTGGGTTATGAAAATATTAAAAAACCAACCAAAATGGATATGCACATTCGTCAACAACAGCTTTTCGTTGTTCTTCAACGGAACGACCGTCAATGTCCCCAATGCACTCTTAAGAAGCAGGCTTGAGTAAATGATATGAGCGGAGACTTTCGTAACACCGTTTTTGTAAACTTTCCGGGCAACGATGGCATCCACCTTCACATCCTTGAATTTCTTGATATGTGGTATCTCAATATCGAATAACCCGTGCGAAATTCCGGTCGCAGGATCGTACCTGGACGATTTGAAGATAATAATCAGTTCATTGTCGCTACTTTGCAGCCCAAGGTCTTTGAGCGCCCAATTGAACAAATCAGATGGTGCAGACCTGAAATCGTGTACCAACTTGCTGGTTACGAACGAAATTATACTGTCGGATGCCTTTGTTTTCAATTGGTGCTGCGACAGAAATTCGCCATTCTTGTAAATGGTTGTAACCGAATCGGGTTGCGTTGCAGGAACGGGAAAAACACCACAGAACAACAACACCAGAACGGCAAACCGCTTTGAAAATAATACGCTGGCCATAAACCGGGAATAGTTAGAGTTGGGTTGTTTTGCCATTTCAGTCGATAAAATGAACTTCCAAAAACATGATTTATCCCGTTTTCAATGTTGGTTGAAGAAACAGGATAAATCAATATCAGGAAGTGTCCAGGGTTAGTTTGAATCCTAAACGCCTGAATTTCATCTTTAGTTTTCCATTGGCAGCTTGTTTTTACAAGCTTTAATGTTTAATCCAACTTGTTTCCAGTTACAATTTTACCCGGCCTGGATTTCCGCATCCTCTCAAATCGTTTTCTCTACCCATACGCGCGCATTAACAAACGCTTCGACCCACGGTGTGATCTGGTCGCTGTTTTTGCGGTCGGCGGGATAATGCGCCCATTGCCATGGGAATACCGCACGCTCAGGGTGGGGCATCATGGCCAAATGGCGTCCATCGTTCGAGCAGATTCCGGCCACCACGTAATCCGACCCGTTGGGATTGGCGGGATATCCGGCATATGAATATTTGGCGATAATGTTGTATTCGCTTTCTTTTTTGGGCAGATAGAATTTCCCTTCGCCGTGGGCAACCCATACGCCAAGCTTTGTTCCGCTCAACGAGCCGAGCATCACCGAATTGTTTTCGGGAATGGTCAATCCTACAAAACCCGATTCGAACTTATGCGAGTCGTTGTGCAACATGCGCGGTTTCACATCGTGTTCAGGGGTCACCAGGCCAAGTTCAATCATCAGCTGGCAGCCGTTGCAAATCCCGAGGCTCAGGGTGTCGTTGCGTTTGTAGAAGTTGTCGAGCGCCAGTTTGGCCTTTTCGTTGTACAGGAATCCACCTGCCCAACCTTTTGCCGAACCAAGCACATCCGAATTGGAGAAACCACCGCAGAACACAATCATGTTCAGGTCTTCAAGCGTTTCACGTCCGCTGGCCAGGTCGGTCATGTGGACATCCTTCACATCGAACCCTGCCAGGTAAAGCGCATAGGCCATTTCGCGGTCGCCGTTGGTACCTTTGTCGCGGATAATGGCTGCTTTTATGCCACTTGGTTTGCGGTCTTGCGAAAGACCGAACTGCGAAAATTTACCTTTGAAACCGGCGTTGAATTCGAATTCGAGCGGTTGGTTTTTGTAATTGTTGAAACGCGACGAAGCGCATATTTCACCGCTTTGCTTGCGGTCGAGCAGGTACGATGTTTTATACCACAAATCGCGCAAATCGTTGATAGAGAACGTGAATGAATTGCTTTTCCGGTGGATTTCAATCCGGCGTTCGGCAATAGGGGTTGCTATGCGTGCATAGCCTACACCGTTTCCTTCCAGTATTTTTTCAACGGCTTTTTTATCGCTGACCTGGATCAATACACCTGGGTTTTCGGCGAAGAGTATGTTGACAAGCGAAGATTCGGCAATATTGTCTAATTTCACCTGCAAACCTCCGTTCTGATTCCCGAAACACATTTCGAGCAAGGCTGTGAAGATACCACCTTCGGAAATGTCGTGTCCGGCAAGGATCAGTCTTTTCGAAATCAATTCCTGAATGCTGTCGAATGCGGCTTTGAAATATTCGGCATCCTTTACGGTGGGGACTTCATCTCCGATTTTGTTCAGGGTTTGTGCCAGTACCGAACCGCCAAGCTTGTGTGTGTCGAACGAAAAGTCGATATAATAAATGGCGGTTTTCGGGTCGTTGACCAGTACCGGGCTGATTGTTTTCTTTACATCCGATACTTCGGCGCCGGCCGAAATGATGACTGTTCCGGGCGAAAATACTTTTTCATCGCCGTATTTTTGGGTCATCGAAAGGCTGTCTTTGCCGGTCGGGATATTGATTCCCAGCGAGCAGGCAAAATCGCTGCAAGCTTCCACCGCCTTGTAAAGCCGTGCGTCTTCGCCGGGGTTCTTGCATGGCCACATCCAGTTGGCGCTAAGCGAAACACTGTCGAGCCCATCCTTCAACGGCGCCCACACGATATTGGTAAGCGCTTCGGCAATAGCCAGCACCGAACCGGCTTCGGGATTTACCAATGCAGCAAGTGGTGCGTGTCCAATGGAAGTGGCGATACCGCTCGTCCCGCGGTAATCGAGCGCCACCACGCCGAGGTCGTTCAATGGCAACTGGATTTCACCTGCACATTGCTGGCGGGCGATTTTCCCGGTAATCGAACGGTCTACCTTGTTCGTGAGCCAGTCTTTACAAGCCACAGATTCAACCTGAAGCACATTCTGAATATATTCAAGCAGTTTTTCCTCGCTGATTTCAACGGGAGCAAACTTTTCTTCCACTGTCTGGTCGGTAATCACTGTGCGTGGCGGCTTGCCAATCATGTATTCCAGTTTCAGGTCGATTGGTTTTTCGCCGTTCGACTGCTCGAAAACAAACTGCATGTCGCCTGTAGTTTCGCCTACAACATACATCGGTGCCCGTTCGCGCTCGGCAATCAGGCGTACCTTTTCCACATCGCCGGCTTTCATCAACATGCCCATGCGTTCCTGGCTTTCGTTCCCGATAATTTCCTTGGCACTCAATGTGGGGTCGCCAACAGGTAGCTTCGATACATCGATTTTCCCGCCGGTGGTTTCTACCAGTTCCGAAAGGCAGTTGAGGTGACCACCTGCCCCGTGGTCGTGGATTGAGATAATGGGGTTTTCATCGGCTTCGGCCAGGGTGCGTATCACGTTCGAAACGCGTTTCTGCATTTCGGGGTTGGCACGTTGCACGGCGTTCAGTTCAATGGCGTTGTCGTATTGTCCGGTTTCGACCGACGACACGGCGCCACCGCCCATGCCAATCCGGTAATTGTCGCCTCCCATGACCACAACCTTTTCACCCGGCTCGGGAGTTCCTTTCAGCGCATCCTTGCGCGTCCCGAAGCCTACCCCGCCGGCCAGCATGATTACTTTGTCGTAGCCGTATTTTTTATTGTTTTCTTCGTGTTCGAAAGTTAAGAGTGAACCGCAGATCAGTGGTTGGCCGAACTTGTTCCCGAAATCCGAAGCGCCGTTCGAAGCCTTAATCAGGATTTGTTCGGGAGTTTGGTAAAGCCATTTGCGTGGTTTCGTGGTTTGTTCCCAGGGGCGTTCGTTGCCATTGCCCGAGCCGTTCAGGTCGGGGCGCGGGTAGCTGGTCATGTAAACAGCCGTCCCGGCAATAGGCAAACTGGCTTTGCCGCCACCGAGGCGGTCGCGTATTTCACCGCCGGTACCGGTTGCGGCGCCGTTGAATGGTTCCACCGTTGTGGGGAAGTTGTGTGTTTCAGCTTTCAGCGAAATAACCGATTCGATTTCCCTGGTTTCGAAAAAGTCGGGTTTGTCGCCGCTTGCCGGGGCGAATTGTTCGATTTTAGGACCGGCGTTGAAAGCCACATTGTCTTTGTAGGCAGAAACCAGTTGGTTCGGGTTTTCTTCGGAAGTTTTCCTGATTAGTTTGAAAAGCGATAGCTCTTTTTCTTCGCCATCGATAATGAACTGGCCGTTGAAGATTTTGTGGCGGCAATGCTCGGAGTTAACCTGCGAGAAACCGAATACTTCGCTGTCGGTAAGTTTTCGGCCGATTTTCAGGCTGATGTCGTTCAGGTAATCAATTTCATCGGAACTCAGGGCAAGTCCCTCCTGCTGGTTGTATTTTGCAATGTCTTCAATGTAAAGAATGTCTTCCGGCTTTTTGTCGATGGTGAAGATTTCCTGGTTCAACCCGGTGTAAATGCGTTGCAGCATGGGGTCGTAGGCCAATCCGCCTTTTGCCGATGGCGTTTGCGGAAGCGCCGTGAATTCTTCTATGCGAATAATGCCGGAAATTCCCATGTTTTGGGTGATTTCAACGGCATTCGTACTCCATGGCGTAATCATTTCGCGGCGTGGGCCGACGTAGTTTCCATCGACTGTTGGGCTTGCCAGCAGTACCGATTCGCCGAACAGCCATTCTAACTTTCGGACATCGTCGTTTCCGAGCGGATGGGTTGATTGTACGGCATACAAATGTTGGGCAGGAGTTCTGAAAAATTGAATCATAATCTTTTTTGGGTTACAGATGTTTTGGATGTATTAAAAATACAAAATAATCACATTTTCAAATGTTTAGCTGTATTTTAAATGCTCTGTGAATTTGAATGCAAAGATAGTCAATTTTCGCGGGGAATAAAATAGGGAAATTGAAAGAATCGAGCAATTTCGTGATGCCTGGTGGAAAACCCGGACCGGCGAATGTGTTTCACAAAAAGCCGTGGTTTTCAGGTTTGCCCCGGAAACGATTTGGAAGGAGTTTGCACGTTCCGGATGGTTTTACAGGAAAAACAAGGTTGCCCCGGCAATGCTCACAATGGCGCCAACCACTTGTTGTACCCTGATTTTTTCCTTGAACATGATGGACGATGGGACGATGATAAAGATGGGCACAAGTCCCATCAGGGTGGAGGCAATGCCCGTTTTGGTTTGCTGGATTGCAAAAAGTCCCAGCGCCACACCCACGAACGGGCCAAAGAAAGCACCAACCGTAACTGATTTCATGGCGCTGGCATGTGTCATGGCGCGGCCGATGTTTCTCCAGCGGTGGAGGATGGTTATCAAAATGCCGAAACTCAACAACCCGAACAATGCGCGGATTTGGGTGGCGGCCACCGGGTCATAATTTCCCATGCCTTTTTTGCTGAGTATAAGTCCTACCGCTTGCCCCATGGCCCCGCCCAAGGCGAGCAAAAAGCCTTTGAAAGGTATGTCGAGTTTCATTTTCCGGCTCGAAATGGCTAACGCAATCCCGCTAATGCTGATAATGATGGCGATAATGCTTTTGGCCGAAAGGGTTTCGTCTAGGAAAAACCACCCGATGATTGCCGTGATCATGGGGGCCAGGCTCATAATGAGCGCCGCAGTCCGGGAACCGATAACCATGTAGGACTGGAAAAGCAGCATGTCGCCAAGGAAAAAACCGATAAACCCGGACAAGCCCAGCCAAAACCACTGGTAACCTGTGGCATCCAC
>DATGXD010000244.1:0-7670 GCA_035299105.1 Paludibacter sp.
ATCCCCGGATGTCCGGGCGTTGGCGAAAAAACGGCCGTGAAATTGCTGCAGCAATTCGGAAGCATCGACAACCTGCTGGCCCGCACCGAGGAACTGAAAGGGGCATTGAAAACCAAAATCGAAGGAAACAAGGAACTGATCCTCTTCTCACGCTACCTGGCCACTATCCGGACCGATGTGCCTGTCGTTTTCGACGAAAAAGCACTCGAAACCGAACCGCGAAACGAAACCGACCTACGCGTGCTGTTCGAAGAATTGGAATTCCGGACACTCACCGCAAAACTCGGCAACGGTTTTTCATCCTTCCCCCCCGATGAACCCATTCCGCCCGTGGTAAAACCGCCGAAAACCAGCTCGCACGGGCAAATGTCGTTGTTCGACGAACCCGACGAACCTAAACCCTTTCCGCCGTCCACAAAAGAAATTGTTGACGAAACCACACTCCAAGTCGAAATCACCTTGTTCGAAGAAGAAAACGCCGGTGTGCCGGCTTCGGGAATGAAAAGCATCCGGAATGTGCCGCACAAATACGTTTTAGTAGATACCAAGGTAAAACGTGCCGACCTGGTTTCGAAGCTATTTATACAAAAATCGGTTTGCTTCGACACGGAAACCACAGGCCTCGACATGTTCAACGACGAGCTGGTCGGGCTTTCGTTCTGCTACCTGATTGGCGAAGCATTTTATGTCCCCCTGCCGGCGAACAGGACCGAGGCAACCGAAGTGTTGCGCGAATTCAAGGCTTTCTTCCAAAACGAGCGGATCGAGAAAGTGGGCCAGAACATCAAGTTCGACCTGCTCATGCTCCGGCAATACGGCATAGAACTGAAAGGAAAACTCTTCGACACCATGATTGCCCACTACCTGCTGAAACCCGAGTTAAGGCACGGAATGGATTACCTGGCCGAAATCATGCTCAATTACCGCACCATCCACTACGAGGAATTAGTCGGCGGGAAAGGGAAGAACATGCCCCACATCCGGACAGTCGACATACACAAGTTGTGCGACTATGCGGCCGAAGATGCCGATATCACATTCCGCCTGAAACAAATACTTGAGAAAGAATTAGTTGAAAACGGCCTGACAAGCCTTTTCTACGACATCGAAATGCCACTCATGAAAGTGCTGGCCGACATGGAACACACAGGGGTGCGGATTGACAGCGAGGCTTTGCGCCAAAGTTCGGTAGTCCTCACCAACGACATGTTCATCCTCGAAAAGGAAATCCACCAGCTGGCAGGCATGGAATTCAACGTAAGCTCACCCATGCAGGTTGGCGAAGTGCTTTTCAAGCACCTGAAACTCGACGAGAAAGCCAAGCGCACCAAAAGCGGGCAATATTCCACCTCGGAGGATGTCCTGGAAAAAATCAGGTTCAAGCACCCGGTTATCCAGAAAATCCTCGACTACCGCGGCTTGAAAAAGTTGCTCAGCACGTACATCGATGCCTTGCCGCTGCTTATCAATCCCGCCACCGGAAAAGTGCACACCTCCTACAACCAGACAGTTGCGGTTACCGGGCGGCTAAGCTCAACCAACCCCAACCTGCAGAACATCCCTATCCGCGACGAGCAAGGCAAGGAAATACGCAAGGCTTTTATTCCCGATGACGGTTGCCTGTTCCTCAGTATCGACTATTCGCAAATCGAGTTAAGGATTATGGCGCACCTGAGCCAGGATGCCAACATGCTCGAGGCATTCAACAACAACCTGGATATCCACAGCGCCACCGCTGCAAAAATTTTCAACATACCGATTGGCGAAGTCACCTCCGACATGAGGCGGAAAGCCAAAACGGCTAACTTCGGGATTATCTACGGCATTTCGGCCTTCGGGCTTGCCGACAGGCTCGGGATTGCCAAAACCGAAGCACGCGATTTTATCGACGGCTATTTCCGCACCTATCCCGGCGTGAAAAGGTACATGGACGAAAGCATACGCAAGGCACAGGAAGCGGGCTTTGTCGAAACCATGTTCGGACGGAAACGCACCTTGCCCGACATCAACTCCCAAAACAGCGTGGTCCGCGGGTTTGCCGAGCGGAATGCCATCAACGCACCCATCCAGGGTTCGGCCGCCGATATCATTAAGATTGCCATGATCAATATCCACAAGCGGCTCAACGAAGAAAATATCCGGGCTAAAATGACCATGCAGGTACACGACGAACTCAACTTCAGCGTGCCTCGCGATGAAATAGACCATGTGCGGCAACTGGCAACCCACGAAATGGAAAACGCCATCAAACTAAATGTCCCGCTTATTGCCGACAGCGGCGTAGGCGAAAACTGGCTGGAAGCACATTGAAAAAACGATGTGCCAACTTATTTAAATCCATTATAAATATGCCTTTTATATGCTATAAAAATAATAGCATATGGAAATATCATGTATATTTGCAGAAAAAATTCCACAATTACAAAAATAATTCGGGCGGAAATTCACCAGCCCGGTATAAAGGAAAAGTGTTTATATGAGGGTTAATACAAAGATACGGTATGGATTGCGGACTATTATTGAAATAGCCTCCACCCAAGAACCGAACGGTATCCTGCAAAAGGATATTGCCAAAAACCAGCATATTTCGCTCAAATACCTGGATCCCATCATCGCTGCCCTCAAGGTTAAAGGATTGGTTACAAGTTCGAAAGGCCGTGGAAGCGGTTATAAACTGACCCGCGACCCGAAAGACATCACCATGCTGGATATTTACACGGCATTCGAAACCATTGAAATCATTGAATGCATCAACAACCTCTCGTTTTGCGACCGGGCCTCGCACGATTGCAAGGGACGTAATTTCTGGAACGAGTTCAGGTGCAATATAATTAATATACTGAAAAACAAGACCCTGGAACAGATACTGAAAGAAACCTTTTTTGAGTGCAAGGAGGCCGTACTTCTCGACAATACAATGTCGGCTTCATAACAGTCTGTTTTACAGGACTTACTTCCTGTAAAATTTTTTAAGCCACTATCCTATCATTTCTATAGTATCTATGGTTTCGACCGGAATGGTAGGATTGGCATAATAACACAAGAGCGACTAAATGTGATTTTCCCGGATTGAACATTAATATTTCCAAACAGTGAAAACATTTTGGAGGATTAATTATTAATTAAGCTTGGGCAGCACCCATTATCCTACTTATATTATAGCGTTTGTAGCTTTTAAACAGATAAACAGAACCAAACAATCAAAAAAACAAAGATTAAATTATGACCAATGCCAGACTAAAAAAATGTTGCATGGCTGTTTTCGTAAGCCTAATTGCATTGTCGACAAGCGTTTCGAACGCACAGACTTTCAGGTTGAATCCAAAAACATTCAGCATGGTGATTTCGGGGACTACCAATGTCCACGATTTCGAAACGAAGGTGACCCAAATGAGCGGCGAACTCGTGATCAACGGTTCGAAGCAAGTCCAGTCGATGGTGGTGAATGTCCCTGTACGCTCCATAAAAAGCAACGAGAAGCTCATGGACACGAAGACCTACGAAACGTTTAACGACGAGAAATACCCCAACATCACATTCAGGATGGTGGAGGTGAATTCCTTGCAGGTGAACGGAAACGACGTAAGCGTGGTGGTTACCGGAAACCTGACCATGGCCGGGGTTACCCGGAAAATCACCTTGAAGCCTGTTGGCAAAAACATCAAGCCCGGGGCTTACCAATTCAAGGGCAGCGTGGATTTGAAAATGAGCGATTTTAAAATGAAGCCGCCCACCGCCATGCTCGGCATGATGAAAGTGGGAGATGGAATCAAACTGAAATACGATGTCACTTTCGAAGGGACACCGGCAAATTAAATAAGAGATTTGGATAAACAAATTTGAATAAAAATCATTACAAAAAACAAAGTAAAATGAAAAAATCAATTTTATCAGTTACAATGGCACTTTTAGCCAGTAGTACAATGCTTGCCCAATTTCGCCCCGGGGACAAAACAGGAATCAATGTGTTTGAAACTCCCAAAACAGAAACAAAATTCGATGGAGTAAAAGTAACATTTGGAGGCGGTTTCACACAAGGCTTCCAGACATTGAAGCATAGCAACAAGGCGATTTCAGTACCCAAAGCCGCTGTGAATCCTGTTGGAGCCAAGGCTGGTAGTGATGCATATGACGCAACGAAATTGACTCCAATCAGAGCCGGCTTTAACCTGGCGTCAGCCAATCTTGCAATTAATACCATTTTGGCCGATGGAGTTGCGCTAAAAATGGAACTTAACCTTGCCTCAAGACATCACAACGAAACTTGGGTAAAAGGCGGGTTTATACAAATGGACAAAATTCCATTCCTAAAATTGGATTTCGTCGATAATATCATGAAGTATACAACAATTAAAATCGGTCAAATGGATGTCAACTATGGAGATGCACACTTCCGGCGCACAGATGGCGGCAACGCCATTTACAATCCGTTTGTAGAAAATTATATTATGGACGAATTTGCCACTGAGGTAGGAGTTGAGGCCGATGTGAATTACAATGGCATTGTTGGTGTCGCTTCAATTACTAACGGTTTGCTGAAAGGCAACATCAGTGTTGTTGACTCCACTTTCAATACATCGGTTACTCCTAAAACCCTCATTTCGGCGGGCAAAAACAATCCGGCTTTTATTGGCAAGTTGGGATATGACAAACAATTTACCGAAGATTTGCGCATACGTGCAACCGGGTCAGTCTACTATACAGCCGGTTCTGTGTCTAACACCTTAATGTGGGGAGACAGAACAGGATCAAATTATTTCGGTGTAATGGAATATGCAGCACCTTCGACTTCCAATGCATGGTCTGGACGTTATAATCCTGGTTATGGCGACAAACTATCAACCCTTATGGGCAACTTGTTTGTAAAATTCAAAGGACTTGAATGGTTTACCACAATTGAATCTGCATCTGGCCGTGGAATGAAGGAAGCCACAGGAGAACGCAAAACCTCTCAAATAGCCACAGATTTAGTTTTCCGCTTTGGCAAAGATGAGAATTTTTGGGTAGGTGGGCGTTATAATTTTTTAAAGTCACAACAGTATTTGTCGGCAGATTTACCTGCAATACTCCCAGCTACCCCCTTGTCTAACGGCTACACATTCAATGCAGTATCGAAAGGAATGTATGATGTAAGCATCGACCGAGTGGCAATTAGTGCAGGGTGGTTTATCACAAAAAATGTAATGGCCAAGATTGAATACACAAACCAGAATTATGGAGGATTCCTTTACAATGACATTAGAAGTAAGGGGAATTTTAATGGGATAGTTGCTCAAGCCGTAGTTGGATTCTAAGAACAAATTATTTTTTTATAAGCCGGTAAGAATATGCTTGCCGGCTTATTTTACCTTGAACATGTCTTTTATTGGCCATGAAAAAGTTCAAAAGCATTTTCCTGCTGGCTGCCTTAATTTCAACTTCCCTGTTTTCGCAAACCAGTGTAAACATCGAGGTGCAAAACAGCAGCTGGATAGCGATACATGGGACAACCAATGTGTTGCCGTTCAAGCTGGTGCATTATGGCGACAAGTTGCAGGCAAAAACTATCAATGTGGTGGCCACGGAGACCCGGAACAGGCTTTACCTGAGCTGGAATGAGCTTTCGATAGCCGTGAAGAATTTCACGTCGGACAATAGTATGGCTTTGAGGGATTTCCTGAAGCTGATCAAGTCGACTGTTTATCCAACCATCGATGTCCACTTGAAGTATTTCGAGTCGCCACCGTCGAAAACGCCCGAGCCATATTCAAAGGGGAACGCGGTGGTCGACATTTCGATTACGGGGGTTACACGGCAATACAAGATACCTGTTTCTTCGAACAAGGCCGGGGATTTTATTTCGGTGAAAGGAGGTAAGAGGTTGAGCATACGTGATTTTGGACTCACGCCGCCCGTGCAAATGATGGGGCTGATCAAGGTCAGCGAATGGATTGATATCGAGTTTGATATCGTATGCAAATTGAACCTGAATGGCAACCTGACCCAAAAGTAAGGGCGACATATCTTTTCCGGCCATGCATTCCGTTGACGAAAAAGCCCTTCTCCTGTCGGAAAAGGGCTTCTTTATGGGTAATAAGTTTTATTAAGCCAGCTTGTTCACGAAAACAGTCAACTTCGATTTCAGGTTGCCAGCTTTGTTTTTGTGGATAATGTTACGCTTAGCCAGTTTATCGAGCATTGAGCTGATTTTGGGTAACATTTCTGTTGCAACTGCTTTGTCGGTTGTTGCGCGCAATTTGCGGACAGCGTTACGGGCAGTTTTTGCATAATAGCGGTTATGCAATTTTTTCTTTTCAGCCTGACGTATTCTTTTGATAGATGATTTGTGATTTGCCATCTCAATCTTTGTTTTAATCTGTAATTCTTTTTCTTGTAGTCCATAGGGGAATCGAACCCCTCTTTCCAGGATGAAAACCTGGCGTCCTAACCGATAGACGAATGGACCAAAGGTCGGTTGCACATTGCTGTGCCATGCCTCTCAATTGCGGGTGCAAATATACGGCAGTTTTTTGAATTGGCAAAGCCTTTGCTGCAAATATTTTTATTTTTTCCTAAGCAACTAGTTATCAACATAAATTATGGTTCCAAAATATGTTCGACTGGATAAACCGGTAGTGCGGGCAAGGATTATTTAATATATTTGCAAACTCAAAACTACAAGCATGCTGATAAAAACAGCCGGAATCGTCCTCCATACGATAAAATACTCCGACACATCGACCATCGTAACCACTTACACGCGGGACTTCGGGCGGGTGTCGTACCTGGTGCATGGGGCAAACAAGAAGAAATCAAATTTCAGGGCCGCCTTGTTCCAGCCGTTTTCGTTGCTCGAAATGGATGTTTACCACGCTCCGGGCAAGGACCTCCAGCGCATCAAGGAAATCCAGGTTGCGTACCCGTTTTGCAGTATACCCTACAATCCGGTAAAGAACGCCATGGCTTTATTTCTATGCGAGGTCCTGTACCGTACGCTGAAACAAAGCGAGCCGGACGAAGGATTGTTTTCATTCCTGGAAGAGTCGCTGGTACGCCTGGACAAATGCGAAAAGGGAACGCCGAATTTCCACTTGGTGTTCCTGGTAAAACTGTCGCGGCTGCTGGGTTTTGGCCCCAACGAGGATGAAGAGCCCACGCAGTACTTCGATTTAATGAATGGTGTTTTCGTTCCTGCAAGGCCGTTGCATACGCACTATCTACAGCCTGAATTGTCTGCCGATTTTGTAGCATTGCTCCGAGCCGACTACGACACCATGCAGGCTATCCCCTTGACGCGCCAAAAACGGTTTTCGTTGCTGGAAAGCTTAATGGATTATTACCGGCTGCATGTTCCCGAATTCCACGGGGTGCAATCGCTGGCGGTGCTGCAAACCCTGTTCGACTAATCAAAGGGATTTTGGATAGATTACCAGCACTTCGCCTACGTTGAGTTTGCTTTCTTTCCGGTTGTTCCATTCTTTCAGGTTATCGACCGTGCAGTCATACTGCCTAGCAATGGAGTAGAACGATTCGCCGGCTGTGACCTTGTGCGAGATGGTTTTTTGCCGGGGAGCTTCGGCGATGGCGCTTGCCGGTTGCGGGGCGAGTATGAGTTTCTGTCCTGCCTTGATTTTGTTGCCGCCCAGGTTGTTCAGCTTCTTAATGTCATCGACACTGATGTTTTTGTCTTT
>DATGXD010000245.1:0-13284 GCA_035299105.1 Paludibacter sp.
GCGATCCGGGAGTTGGAAAATCGGCGATTGTCGAAGGCCTGGCACTGCGTATTATCCAGCGGCGAGTTTCGCGTGTGCTGTTCGACAAACGCGTCGTTTCGCTCGACATGGCTTCCATTGTTGCAGGCACAAAGTACCGCGGACAATTTGAAGAACGTATTAAAGCCATACTGAACGAACTTTCGAAAAACCCGAATGTAATCCTCTTTATCGACGAAATCCATACTATTGTGGGTGCAGGTGGCGCCCCGGGTTCGCTCGATGCAGCCAACATGTTGAAACCGGCATTGGCCCGTGGCGAAATCCAGTGCGTGGGAGCAACCACACTCGACGAGTACCGCCAGAGCATTGAAAAAGACGGAGCACTCGAACGTCGTTTCCAGAAGGTGATGGTCGACCCTACAACTGCCGATGAAACCTTGCAGATTTTGCAGAACATCCAGGACCGGTACGAATACCACCACAATGTGAGGTACACTCCCGAAGCAATCAAGGCATGTGTCCGCCTGACCGACCGCTACATCACCGACCGTTGTTTCCCCGACAAAGCCATCGATGCGTTGGACGAAGCCGGCTCTCGTGTCCACATCGGCACGGTTTCGGTTCCTGCCGAAATAGAAGAACTGGAAAAGAAAATGGAAGAACTCAAAAAAGAAAAAATAAGGGTTCTTTCGGAACAAAAATACGAATTGGCTGGTCCAATCCGCGATCAGGAAAAACAAACCCAGTATTTGCTCGAAGATGCTATAAAACGATGGGAAGAAGAAGCCCAGCAGCATCCTGAAACCGTTGATGAGGAACAAGTTGCCGAAGTAGTAGCCATGATGTCGGGAATTCCCGTTCAGCGGATTGCCCAGGCCGAGGGCTTGAAACTGCGCCAAATGAGGGAAGTGCTGCAAAGCCGTGTGATCGGGCAGGATGAAGCTGTGAACAAAATAGTCAAGGCTATCCAGCGCAACCGCATCGGCCTCAAGGATCCCAACAAACCAATCGGCTCGTTTATTTTCCTGGGGCCTACCGGGGTGGGGAAAACCCATTTAGCCAAAATATTGGCCGAGTTCATGTTCGACAGTTCGGATGCTTTGATACGTGTGGACATGAGCGAATACATGGAAAAATTCAGCGTGTCGAGACTGATTGGCGCACCTCCGGGATACGTTGGCTACGAGGAAGGCGGGCAGTTGACCGAAAAAGTAAGGCGCAAACCTTATTCAATCATCCTGCTTGATGAAATTGAAAAGGCACATCCCGATGTTTTCAATATCCTGTTGCAGGTGATGGACGAAGGGCGCTTGACCGACAGCCTTGGACGCCGGATTGATTTCAAGAATACGATTATCATCATGACTTCGAATATAGGCACGCGGCAGTTGAAGGAGTTTGGCAAGGGTGTTGGTTTTACCACCCAGGTTTCACCCGAAAACGATGTCGAATTCACCCGTGGCGTCATACAAAAGGCGCTGAACCGTGCTTTTGCCCCCGAATTCCTGAACCGTGTCGACGATGTGATTATGTTCGACCAGTTGAGCAAAGCTTCGATTGCCTCTATCATTGACCTCGAACTGAAAGGAATTTTCGGACGGGTGATGGCCATGGGCTACAACCTGAAATTATCGGACGAAGCAAAGGATTTCATTGCCGATAAAGGCTACGATGTTCAGTTTGGTGCACGTCCGCTGAAAAGGGCTATCCAGAAATACATCGAAGACGAGCTTGCGGATATTGTTTTGGGTGGCGAGGTGGCAGAAGGCGATACAATCCTGATGGACTTCGACCAGGAATTGAAATCAATTAAACCTAAAATCGTGAAACCTACGACAGCACTCGAAAATTAATACTACCCAGATAAAAAGAAAATCCCTGTAAACATGCAAGTTACAGGGATTTTTTTATTTATATCTTTCGGGTCACACCTTCTGTGGGGATACTTTCGTGCTTGTACCTGTTAACCGCGGTTACCACAAACGAATAATAACCTTTGAACTTATGCTCGAATTCGCGCAAGTCGATGCAGTTTTCGGTGGTTCGGGTTAATATGTTTGCCGGGTCGTTCAAATCACCAACATTCTTTCCTTTGAAAGCATATACAATGTAGTATGCAACCTGGCATCCGCCTTCCTCGCACACTTCATCCCAAACCAGGTAGGCCTCCGGACCATCTTTCAGTACCCGGATATTCTGGGGTTGTGCCGATGGTTCCCCTGCTATGTTCCTGTTTATAGGACATAGGGCGGGGTATTTGTAATAATTATGTTGCAGGGTATCATTTAGCCCCTGCCTATTTTTAAGGAATTCGCGCGCACTGAAAAACACAGCCCCATCGACCTGGGGGTATTGTTTGTTCAGGCTAAGCTGCCTCGCCAGTTCGTTGCCTTTGCGCCAGGCAATATTCGCGTCGTGAGAACCGAGCAACGAGGCATAAAGTCCTGTGTACAAGTTTTTTCCATACGAATTGTCGCTCCACCATTTCAGCAGTACACTGTAATCGGCCACTTTTTTACCTATTTCCCAGTAAAGCTGCGGGGCGATGTAATCAATAGTACCCTCTTTGAGCCATTTCAAAATGTCGGCATACAAATCATCGTAATTCTGCACACCTGCACGGGTTGCCGAACCGCGCGGGTCGACATTGTCGTTACGCCAGACTCCGAACGGCGAAATGCCAAATTCCACCCAAGGTTTGAGGCTCTTGATAGTTTTTTGTAGTTCGGATATGATCATGTTCACATTATTCCTCCGCCAATCGTCCTTTTGGTTCGGGGCAAAGCCCCTTGGGTATTTCCGGAATGTCGCTTCATCAGGAAATTCCTCATTATTAACCCGGTATGGGTAAAAATAATCATCAAAATGAACCGCATCAATATCGTAGCGTTCAACTATGTCTTCCACCACGCGGTTAAGGAATGCCCGGGTTTCATCCAATCCCGGGTCGAAGTACGTTTTGCCACCATATTTCACAAACAAATCCTTGTTTTTGTAGTACAAATGGCTTTTGCAGAGGATATCGATATTGTCGGAATTGGTAACGCGGTAGGGATTGAGCCAGACGTGGACTTCCATACAACGTTTATGAGCCTCATCGATAATGAATTGCAACGGGTCATAATAACTGTCGGGCCTTACACCTTGCTTCCCGGTGAGCCAGTTCGACCAGGGTTCCAACACCGAGGGATAAAAAGCATCCGCCGTGGGCCTGATCTGCATAACGATTGTATTGATATTGTTTTTCGCCAGTCCATCCAGCATGGCACGCATTTCCTCCCGTTGTGCTTTCGAAGTCAGGTTGCGCTGGCTTGGCCAATCGATATTTGCCACTGTGGCAATCCACACCGCACGCATTTCGCGTTTTTTATTCGGTTGGGCATGCAGGATCGATACAAGGAAAGAGAAGGAAATAATGAACAATAGGGATTTTTTCATTTTGTTGGCAATACTTATTTGTGCAAATATAGTGTAAAAAAGATAATTCCCGAAGCAACCAGCTACCCCGTTCAAGTGCAATTAATTTTTATTTGTACATTTTAATTCCACGCGCAGTTGTAAAAACCAAATCGCCGTTTTATTCTAATTCATGTTATTTTCTTATCTTCGCACACAAAACAATTGGGGGAGTGCTTGTTTTTACCCAAAAAGTACTTAACTTTGTAAAGCCAAATTAAAAGACATAAAATATGAATAAACAACTTACAATTGCACTGGTTGCGCACGACAACCGCAAAGCCGATATGGTGGAATGGGCCGTTTTTAACGCCGACATGTTGTCAAAACATAAGCTTGTGTGCACAGGTACCACAGGCGGCCTGATCCAAAAGGCTTTGAACAAAAAAGGGGTCGAAGCGGATATCACTTGCATGAATTCAGGTCCGTTGGGCGGTGATGCCGAAATTGCGGCGTTGGTTGTCAGGAAGCAAATAAACCTGGCCATTTTCCTCATCGATGATTTGAACGCCCAACCCCACGAAGCGGACATTCAGATGTTGCTCCGCCAATGCCGTGTGCACAACGTACCTATTGCATGCAACAGGTATAGCGCCGACCTTATGATTACCAGTGCGTTATGGGACAAGGAAGATTATGTTCCCAGCGAGCCACGCTATATCAAATATACAAGACCCGAAAATTAACACACGCTATCCTTTTTGCGCTATTTCATGTAAGTAAATTCCACTGCAAATTTGATTGTAACACAATGGTTTTTGTTAATTAAACCTTTGAAACTCAATGGATTTTGCAGTGTTGAATATTTATGTGTATTTTTGAAAAATATTTAATCTTGCCGTCAAATTGATGAAAAAAATTGTTGGAGTACTGGGTTTTATTGTATTTTTTACAATAACAACCGGGAAGTTGCATGCTGTGGAATCCAGGCAGCTGGTTACAGAGATGGATGTTTATAACAACGATACCACTTTCCAGTACAGGTATTTTTACGACTCAAATTTCAATAAGGTACTTGAAACAAAGTATTATCAAAAGGATAACTCCTGGATACGCTATTCGCAAACCGAATGGATTTACAATGAAGGGAAATGCATCCTCCAGCGTGAAACTGTTTGGAAAAATGGTTACTGGAAAATAGTGCATACGATTGATTACGGGTATGGAAACGATAAACTTGTGGCTGAAACCCATAAAGCATACCCCATGGACGAACCGGTCCTGTCAGCCAAGATTGAATATGTTTATTCGAGCAACCTGCTGAAAGAGAAGAACAACTATACTGCTACAGAAAACAATTGGATTATTTCTTCGAAAACAAATTACGCTTATACCAATGAGCTGAATACCGATACTGCCACAACCGATGTTTTCACGGCAGGAAATGTAACCGGCCAATACCGGTTTATTTATGGATACAACCCTGATGGCAGCCTCGGCTCCAGTTTGTTCCAAGACAAAAGGCCCGATTCGAGCTGGGTGAATTTAGAATTAACAAAATGGTATTACAAGCCGGGAACTTCGTCCGTAATTTCGGAACGCACCCAAAAATGGAATTCGGAATTGTCGCAGTGGGAAAACTCACGCAAAACCGAAAACCAATACAATTCCGAAGGGAAATTGACTTCTGAATCCTACCTTCAATGGAAAAGCATGTATTGGGAAAACCAGAGCCGATACGATTACCTCTACAGAAATGATGGTCTCCAGGTAAAAAAGGTTTTATCGTTGCCGATTTACAACAAATGGAGGGAAATAGTTTCCATAAATTACTCCGATTTTAGTGTGGACAGGGCTAACCTGATAGAGTCGAAGTTCGAATTCTGGGGAGGAAATGCCGGCGAACTTGTAACTTCCTGCATCCCTTTTGTGTTCAATGATGAAACTGTCATTATAAAAGGAAAACAATTGGCTATAAGGTATGCGGATGCAAGCGATGTTACGTTGTTCGATGCACAACTTCAGGGCAAGTATAAGGTTGGTGCGTATCCCAATCCATCCAAGGGCATGTTTTACCTAAACAACGCAGGCAGTAATATTTACGAATGGTCTGTTTGCACGCTCGAAGGAAAAGTGCTGAAATCGGTTGTCCCGGGAATGCAGACAGGGATTGTCGACTTAACAGATTTGCCCAAAGGTATTTATATCCTTAAAATCAAGACAGGGGGGGGTGCCTGCACGCAAAAACTAATCAAAGAATAAGGAGTATTCCAAAATTCATACAACTCATTATTCAAACATGAAAACTTTAAAAACAACTGTATTTATGACAGCAATTTCAGTGGGAGCAATGGCTTTTGCCGGAAATCCATTTTTTACAAATTACGATACACCTTACGGGACAATCCCATTCAACGAAATAAAAACTGAACATTACTTGCCCGCTTTCGAAGAGGCGATGAAACAGCACAACGCCGAAGTGGATGCCATTGTGAACAATCCCCAATCCCCTACGTTCGAAAACACCATCGAAGCCCTTGAACGTTCGGGCCGCATGCTGACAAAGGTGGAATCCCCGCTTTACAACCTCTTGAGCGCCGAAACCAGTGACGAACTGCAAGATATAGCCGAAAAAGTTTCACCACTGACGAGCGAACATACAAACGCCATCAAACTGAATGAAAAACTGTTTGCCCGGGTCAAAGCTGTTTACAGCCAGAAAGACAAGCTGAAACTCACGCCGGAACAACAGATGCTCCTGAAAAACACTTACGAAGATTTCGTGAACAACGGCGCCAACCTGTCGGATGTGGACAAGGAAATTTACCGTGCACTCACAAAAGAGTTGAATTTGCTTTCACTCCAATATGGACAGAACGTCTTGAAAGAAACCAACAAGTACAGTTTGCTGATTACAAACAAGGAATTACTATCGGGCTTGCCTGAAGATTTCCTCGAAATGCTGGCTTCGAATGCAGAAAAGGCGGGAAAAACAGGTTGGTTGCTCGACCTGAAAACCACTACCTACGTGCCTTTCATGAAATATGCCGATAATCGCGATTTGCGCCGGGAACTATACATGGCCAATGCGACCAAATGCATGTTGGGCGGCGATTATGACAACCGGGAGAATATAAGGAAGATAGTCAATGCGCGTCTTAAGATTGCAAACCTGCTTGGCTATAAATCGTATGCCGACTACGAGTTGATTGACCGCATGGCCGAAAAAAAGGAAGATGTCTACAGCCTGTTGGACAAGCTTTTGAAAGCATACAAGCCTACCGCCGAAAAGGAATACGCCGAGGTACAGGCATTTGCCGATGCACACGGTGCATACTTCAAACTCCAACCCTGGGACTGGGCTTATTATTCCGAAAAACTGAAGGATGAGAAATATTCGGTGAACGATGAAATACTGAAACCTTATTTCGAACTTGAACACGTCAAGAAAGGGGTTTTCGGGCTGGCTACCAAACTGTACGGCATTCATTTCAGCAAAAACATGAATGTCCAGGTTTACAACCCCGAAGTGGATGTTTACGATGTAACGGACGAAAATGGGAAATTCCTGGCTTTGTTGTACACCGATTTCCATCCACGCGACGGAAAGCGTGCCGGCGCCTGGATGAGCGAGTTCAAGGCACAGTGGATTGATGGAAAATCATCCGACAGCAGGCCGCACATAACCATTGTAATGAACTTTACGCGCCCTACAGCCTCAAAACCTGCCTTGCTCACATTCGACGAGGTTAGCACTTTCCTCCACGAATTTGGACATTCGCTGCACGGAATGCTTACAAAATGCCATTACGAATCACTTTCCGGAACAAGTGTTTACCGCGATTTTGTGGAACTTCCTTCGCAAATCATGGAGAACTGGGCTTCTGAAAAAGAATTCCTGGACAGCTTCGCAGCTCATTACCAAACCGGAGAGAAAATTCCCGCCGACCTGATCAAGAAAATAAAAGACTCCGAGAATTTCAACATCGCCTATTTTTGTTTGCGCCAGCTTAGTTTCGGCTACCTGGATATGGCATGGCACACCATTGAAAAACCATTTGATGGCGATGTGGTAACCTGCGAAAAAGAAGCAATGGCATCGACCCAGGTATTGCCCGCGATTCCGAACACCTCGATGAGCCCCACTTTCAACCATATATTTTCGGGCGGGTATGCTGCCGGGTATTATAGTTACAAATGGGCCGAAGTGCTTGATGCCGATGCATTTTCCGTATTCAAGAAAAATGGAATTTTCGATAAGAAAACGGCTGAATCATTCCGCAAAAATATCCTGGTTAAAGGCGGAACCGAACACCCAATGACACTTTACAAGAGATTCCGAGGTCAGGAACCCACGATAGATGCCCTGCTGAAAAGGAACGGAATTATTTGATATGAAACAGAATAGTATAAAAAAACATTTGCCTGGATCTTATGAAAATAAATTCATCTTTCATATTATTGCTTACACTACTTTTGGTTGCATGCAATGACATACCCAAGTATGCAACCTACGAAGATTATCCTGTTTATGAAGGCTCTGACTTGGAACTTACTTATACCCCCCTTTCAAGCAAGTTCAGGGTTTGGGCGCCTACAGCTACCCAGGTGAAAGTATTGCTCTACGACAACGGCTATGAAGGTGGTGCGTATAAAACTTATGACATGGACCGGGCTGAAAATGGCACATGGACACTTAAAATTGATGAAAACCTCAAGGGAAAATTCTATACTTTCCAAATCAGGATAAATGAAAAGTGGATGAACGAAACTCCCGGAATATGGGTGAAAGCTACCGGGGCGAACGGGAAACGGGCTGCAATTATCGATTTTGCGGACACAAACCCCGATGGCTGGGAAAACGACACGCGCCCCAAACAGAAGAATTTCACGGATATCATTTTATACGAACTCCATGTACGCGATTTCTCCATGTCACCCAATTCGGGTATTAAAAACAGGGGTAAATACCTGGCGTTCACTGAAACCGGAACAAAAAGCCCTGCCGGGGAATCCACAGGAATCGACCACTTGAAAGAACTTGGGGTAACACATGTGAACCTGCTTCCTGTTTTCGATTTTGCTTCCATCGATGAAACACGGTTGAACGATAACAAGTATAATTGGGGCTACAGCCCTGTGAATTTCAATGTCCCCGAAGGAAGTTACTCGACCGATCCGTATAATCCGGTAAAACGTATCTTAGAGTTTAAGCGCATGGTACAATCCCTGCATAAAGCCGGTATCAGGGTGGCAATGGATGTGGCATACAACCATACATCCACCGGAACAGGTTCGCACCTGGATTTGTTGGCTCCTGGTTATTTTTATAGGTTAAATGCCGACAGCACCTTGTCAAATGCCTCGGGCTGTGGTAACGAAACTGCTTCGGAACGTGCCATGATGCGTAAATTAATCGTAGAGTCAGTGGTTTATTGGGCAACCGAATACCATATCGATGGATTCCGGTTCGATTTGATGGGAATTCACGATATCGAAACCATGAATGCCGTAAGGGCGGCATTGGACAACATCGACCCTACCATTGCCGTATACGGCGAAGGCCGGACGGCGGGTAAATCGCCATTGGCCGAAGAAAAACGGGCGGTAAAAAAGAACGCAGGCCAATTGAACAACATCGCCCTGTTCGACGATGATATCCGCAATGCACTGATAGGCAGCCTGACGAACTATGAAGTACCCGGCTTTGTTTCGGGAACCGACAGCCTCGAAGAAAGCGTGAAATTTGGAATTGTAGGAGCTATCCGGCATCCCCAGGTCGATTACACCCGGCTGCTTTACTCCAAAATTCCCTACGCCAGCAATCCTTCGCAGGCGGTGAATTATGTTTCGTTCCACGACGACATGTGCCTGCTGGATAAATTGCGCCATTCCATGCCTCCAAATGCAACTGAAAGCGAAATTGCCTGGTTCGACAAGCTGGCGCAAACTGTGGTTTTCACCTCCCAGGGCATGCCGTTTATTTATGCCGGCGAGGAATTGTACCGGACTAAAAAGGGGGTGCGCAATTCTGTCCAATCGCCGGATTCAATTAACCGGGTAGATTGGAACAACAAAACGGTCTACAAAGATATTTTTAATTATTACCAGGGACTAATCGCCTTGCGCAAGGCACATTCAGCGTTTCGGATCCCAGACCGGGAGATGGTGCAGGGGCATCTTAAATTTTTGGAGTTGCAAGTACCTAATGTTGTGGCATTTACTTTAACCGACCATGTCAACGGGGACTCATGGAGGGATATTCTTGTGATTCTCAATGGCAACCGCAAAGCTGTTCCTGTCCAAATCCCTGAAGGTGAATGGAGCCTGGTTTGCCACGATGGACAGATCAATTTGTCGGGTATTTCTGTTATAAATTACACATCG
This sequence comes from Paludibacter sp., assembly GCA_035299105.1. Taxonomy (GTDB): domain Bacteria; phylum Bacteroidota; class Bacteroidia; order Bacteroidales; family Paludibacteraceae; genus Paludibacter. Next base: position 9,766 of record DATGXD010000245.1, read on the forward strand.
TTTGTTGTCCAGCCATCGTCTGCAAGCATCATGTACCAACTTTGATCAGCCCATGAAGAAATCCGCCATTTTGCTGGTTTTCACCTGTTTATTCACCATGCTCAACGGACAGGATATTCCCGAGCATATTTCCTATACCAGGATTTATGATTTTCTGGATGAACTTGCCACGGATGGATTTATTGAACTGAACTCTGTTGCAAAGCCCTATTCAAGAAATTTAATTGCACAAAAACTACAGGAGGCTTTTGCCAGGAGAGTGGAATTAACACAACGCCAGCAAAAGGAACTGGATTTTTTCAGGAATGAATTTGCACTGGAAATGAACAACCTGCCAGATGCCAGCCTGAAAATCAAGAGTAACAAACATACCCGTATTGCCCTCGTCCAGCCGGCAATTAATTATCGCGACACCCTGTTCAGGGCCAGGATTACCCCAATACTGGGAATGCATGTGACTAAAAACGGGAACGGTACAACCACCAAGCGGTGGTATGGGGCCGATTTTCAAGCCATGATGGGTAAACACCTGAGCGTTTACGGAAACCTCCGAGATATTTCGGTGAACGGTGTCATTCTTGCCCGGCCTACCTACCTGAACGATTATGCCGGCTATGAATACAAGGAATCGGCTGCCGGGGGCGATTTCAGCGATTCCCGCGGGGGAATAAAATATGATTGGCAGTGGGGTTCGGTTGGCTTGGTTAAAGACAATGTTGTTTGGGGCGATAATTACCACGGTTCCAACATTTTATCGGGAAGGACACCTTCGTTCCCCATGCTTACCCTGCATTTGAAGCCGGCCAAATGGTTCGAACTGCAGTATTTCCATGGCTGGTTGGTTTCGAATGAGGCTGATTCCACACGCTATTACCTTGATAATGATAATGGGGTTCATTACCGGATGGCCAACAAATTCATTGCTGCAAACATGTTCACTTTCACGCCGGTTAAAAACCTGGATTTGTCGTTCGGGAATTCAATCGTTTACGCCGAAGCCAATGTTCAGCCGGCATATTTCATTCCCATTGCCTTTTATAAATCCATCGACCACACATTGACCAAGGGGCTTGGACTCGAAAACCAGAATTCGCAAGTGTTTTTCAATATAAGTTCACGGAATATCAAGCACTTACATCTCTTTACATCGGTTTATTTTGATGAAATAGAGTTTTCGAGGTTTTCGAAATCGAATCCCGAAAACAATCCCATGTCGGTAAAAGTGGGGGCAAACCTGGGCAATTTCCCATTGAAGAATTTGTCGGTTGTAGGCGAATTTACCCGGACGAACATTATCAATTACAAGCACTCGATACCTACGTTAACCTGGGCTTCGAACGGTTATAACCTGGGTAGTTACCTGGGCGATAATTCGCAGGAAATTTACCTTGCATTGCGCTATAAACCTATCCAAGGCTTTGATTTCACACTTTCGTACATGGATGCAAAACACGGCAACGAATATGAATATAAGCGGGGTGGACACACCATAAATAAAATAATAAGCCAACCGGTACTGGATGAAATTACCTGGAGCAATAAGACCATCGCACTGAAAGGGCAATTTGAAATAGTAAATAATGTGTATGCGCTTTTAAACCTGGAACACAGCAACATACGTGGATTTGAACCAACTTCTACGCAAATCACAGGCGAAGACCGGAGAACGGCACAAGGCTACCTCGATTTGTATACCCCTGCATATTTACAAGGAAAAAATACTACTTTTACCTTCGGTTTAAGCTTTGGCTTCTAAATGCCGAAACTGAACTGCCTGAATTTTGTTTAATACCTGAATACCCCAAATTCTTCTCATCATGTCCCAGGCACGTGTCATAGGAATCACAGGCGGAATTGGCAGTGGCAAAACCACCTTGTCGAATCTGTTGCGGGCCGAAGGTTTCGAAGTGTACGATTCGGACCTGGAGGCAAAGCGTTTGCAAAACGAGCATCCTGCGATTGTCGGCCAGCTATCTGATTTATTCGGCTCTTCTATCTATCAGAATAGCCAACTGAACCGCCCTGAAGTTGCACGACGTGTGTTTGAAAACAAGGAATTGCTTGGAAAACTCAATAAGATTGTACACCCATTTGTAAAACAGCATTTTGAAGATTGGGTCAAAACAAAGTCAGAACACCATGAATTGCTGTTCCTGGAATCGGCCATTTTATTCGAAAGTGGATTTAATTCCCTGGTCGATAAAGTAATAGTAGTCACTGCTTCGGTCGAAGAAAGGATAAAAAGAGTGGTGAAGCGAGATGGAATTTGTGCCGAAAGGGTCCGCACCCGCATGGCGAATCAAATTCCGGAAGCTGAAAAAATAGCGAAAGCCGACTTTGTGATTCATACTGATGATGACAACCCGCTTAGCGAAAAAATCAGTAAAATACTTATTCAATTGAGCTACCCTCCAACCCCCTGAAAGGGAGTTGAAGTTACCAGCGTCTTGGATAGTCTTTTTTATCAATTACCAACATCGTTCCTTCCTTTGCAGGGGCAGGCCTATGGGTTAATTATATGTGGGCAATCCCGAATATTCCCTCGAATACCTCAGGTTCTGGTCAATGTAACTCTCATCATACGAGACTGTTACATCCTTTATCGAACCATCCCCGTTTTTTACAATGGTGTAAACCGGATTGACAAACCCACGGTACGGTGCCAGGTTTAATTTCTTGTACCGACCCAGCACTTCGGCATGTAAATCATTGTTTACCTTAACGCCATAATTTTCAACCAGTCTCTGGGCGGCTGCGAAATCTCCGGTGGATTTAATACGCTGTATTTCTGCCAGTAGTTTTCCGAAAAGCGTTCTTAACTTTATATAATCATTTACCATCACAAAGGTTTCCCCACCACGTTTTTTCATTTCTACCACCTTATCAGCCAGGCCTTTTTCGTAAACCCATGCTGCAATCAGTTGGCGGTTGCGCATGTGAGCTTCTTCAATATTTTTTCCAAGCTGGATTCGGGTAAGCTGTGTCATCAGCCCATTCATTATGAATTGGTAGTATTCAGCCTTGTACGCATCCTTGTCGGGTAAAAGTCCGAGTTCGGTCATTTTCGGGTCGCCCATGTAATACAACCCGAACAAATCGGCTCGCGCTTCTTCAATAGTCGAACCATAGGCTCTTAAGGCATCGGGATCAACTCCGGGCAATAATTTCCCCGAACCGTGACCCAAACATTCATGCAAATCGGTGTGCAGGTTGTTGGTCAGCGAGGCAAATTCTTTCGCACGGTTACGCTCCACATCGCTCCACATGAATTCTTCGTTAAAGCCATTTCCCAGGGAAGCCTGGTCGTAAGCTTCGGTGATATTTTCGATAGTTACTGATTTTGAGCCATATTCGTGGCGAATCCAGTTCGAGTTAGGTAGATTTATACCAATCGGTGTGGCCGGGTAACAATCGCCGGCAAGCATGGTCACGGTAATCACCTTGGCCGAAACGCCTTTCACTTTCTCTTTCTTGAATTGCGGGTCGATAGGGGAGTGGTCTTCGAACCATTGTGCGTTG
>DATGXD010000246.1:0-10569 GCA_035299105.1 Paludibacter sp.
TAATATCTCGAGAATTTTCTCGTACTTTGTTATGAAGTTGTTCATTATTATTTAATTGATTGGTAGTCTTTTAAATATACGGATTTTATCCGAAATGAACAACTTTTTTTATTTCTATTTGATTAATGCACTACGGGTTAATGATAATGTGAGTTCGCTATAAGACAAACTGACGTTAATGATAGGTTATTTTCAAATTATTTACAGAGAGTAAAGACGTGTAACCCATAATAAACACCTGCGGCACCTATTTATTCACAATCTTATCTTCCAGACGGAAATAATCGAAATCGGCAAAGCCGCCTACATGCCTGGTGGCATAATTGAACAATCCGAAACGATATCCCATGAAGTGTTCCAACCTGTACTCCATCTTAAGCGGCGCACCAATTTCAATCCAGGTTTTACCATCGAGGCTATAGAAAAATCTGGCTATATCAACCTTGTCCCTGAAATTACACTCAATTTTTAAACAAACCGTATGTTGGGACAATGGTATGCTTTGCAATTCAGCGGGTTTGTCCGTTTCGTTGCCAACCATGCAGATAGACTTGGCACCATCCTTAACTTTTACACCCACCTGACCAAATTTCCGTTGCAACACGCATAAACCGGCATAGTCGCCATCTTTTAAGTTGGACACATCGAGCAGCGTGGACCCGGTGCATTCGGGACCAATGGTGCGTTGTGTCAACGTATTCCTCGATTGCAAAAACAGGGTGTCGATGCGCCCGGTTGCAAGGCGCAGATACCCTTTGCGCGCAGCGACCGACCAAAGGCTGTTGTCGGGATTATGGTTCCATTGCCAGACCAATGGCAATGCAGGCTCGCCCTTTTTACGGCTGAACTCGTCGTTGCCTACAATTCCAGGGGTCAATCCTTTGCTTGCGGGTAAATCCAATGTCCCGGGCATTTTCCCCTCAGCACCAATTTCCGGCCAACCGTCTTTCCATGTCATGGGAACCAAACACGGAATGCGCCCTACCGCCCCGTGGTCCTGGAACAAATAGGCAAACCAACGGCCATCAGGCGTATCTATGATTCCACCCTGGGCAACCCCTTGGTCCTGAAACGCAATTCTGCCCTCCCACGGTCCGGCAAGCTTGTCGGCCCGGTGAACGAGAGCGGTACGCATGCCTCCCCTTGGCCAAGTGATATTGAAAAGATAATACTTGCCCTTCAGCTTAAAAAGCTGGGAACCTTCGGCTGGCAGCATGACAGGTTCGGCGGGAGTACTTGCATTTTCGATAATCACCCGGTCCGTTCCATCCTTTATGCCAGAAAGGTCGGCTTTCAATTCAACCAGATGAAGTTTTCCGGAACCATAAACCAGGTAGACCCTTCCATCGTCATCGAAAAACAGCGTATGGTCGTGGTAAGCCGGTTTGAATGAATGCGCTTCCCAGGGACCTTTTTCAATATCCCTGGTGGTGTAAATGTACGTTTTCCCCGTTGTCTGGGCGAAGGTTGAAATATGGAACAAACCCTGGTGGTAACGGATACTGCTGGCCCACGACCCTCTCCCATAGGTGCTTTTACCATCAACAAGGTTCATTGCATCCACGTTGGCCAAGGTGTCGTAAGCATAGTTCACAATTTCCCAATTGACCAAATCCTTCGATTTCATGACGGGGACACCCGGGCTCATATGCATGGTGGTGCTACTCATGTAATAGGTATCTCCTACACGAAGCATGGACATATCAGGGACATCGGAATAGATAATCGGGTTTGCTGCTTTATTGGCCTGCGCAAAAAGTGCCGGGAAAAGAACCGGAAAAAGAATGGCTGCCAAAAGGATGGTGTTTCGTTTCATCTTCAATTTATTGATGTGGGTTCGATATAAGATTCCTTGCTTGTTTCCATAAGTCCGAAAAACCTGGTATCAGAATTGGACAGCAATTTTTTTACCGGAATAGGACAGTTCCTTATCGCATCTTCCAGCCGGGCCAAAACCCACGCCTTTGTTGGTGTCGACCAGGACAATCCTGAATTTGCGGTTGGCCAACACACCCGGGAATGAACCTGTCCGGTTGCCTATTGTCAACACCTTCTTCGCATCGTCCCACGAGAAAGTAATCGACGAATACAGCCCTTTCTCGTAATTGTAATTGTCGCCTTCATCTTCGTATAACTCGAATCTGCCATCAGAACCCTTGTAAATGCGGATTTCAAGCAGGTCGGCAGGCTTTTGACCGGCATACTGGATAGCCTGGCCAATGGGAACAATTGAACCCGATTTCACGAACAGGGGTATCTTATCCAAGGGAGCGTCGGTTTTTACCATCTGGCCGCCATCAAAACGTCTTCCTGTCCAGAAGTCGTACCAAAGGGCTGTTGCGGGCAAATAAACATTCCAGTCAAGTACACCTGCTTCGGTTACCGGAGCCACCAGGAAGGCTTTCCCAAACATGAACTCCCCGGGTTGTTTCACCGCCTCGGCATCGTGGTTGAAGTCCATAACCAGAGGCCGCATCAGGGTCGAGCCATTTTTTGTTACCTGCCAAGCCCCGGAATAAATATACGGGAGCAAACTATAGCGTAGGTTGAGCATTTCCCGCATGTTGTCCTCCACTTTTTGCCCGTATTTCCAAGGTTCGGTTTCGGTCATGTAGCCATGTATGCGGAATATTGGATTGAACGTCCCCCATTGGTACCAACGGGTAAGCAGTTCGTGGTATTTTTCGTCGGTGTATTGGGAGTTTCCCGGGCGGAAAAAACCACCTATATCGGTTGTCCAATAAGGGAATCCGGTAACGGCGTAGTTTAACCCGGCTACAATTTGCCGTTTATACGCGTCCCATGTTCCGCCAATATCGCCCGACCAGTTTATGATGCCATAACGCTGCTGTCCAAGGAATGCGGAACGGGTGAGTATGCAAACCCGCTTGTCGGGCGATGTTGCACGTTGCCCTTCCGAAACCGCCCTGCTGACAAACAAGGGATAGGTGAGCCGGTAAAAATCGCCGTTCCCCAAAAAGGTGGTTTCGCCTTTCAGGGCATCGTTTTCCGGTTCGACGGCATCCATCCACCACGAATCAACCCCTTGGGAGAACATGTTCTTGTCTAGCACGTTCCAATAATCTTTCCGGGTTCCCGGATTGAAATAGTCCAGCCATTTCGTGCCCGGGATGAACCTGTTTTTTGCAACAAACTCTTTTCCTAAGGATGAATTCCTATCCGGGTTCGACCAAATGGAAATATTGAAATGTGCATTCAAATCATGAATTTCTTTAATAAACCCTTTCGGATCAGGGTAATTTATGGAGTCGAACTGTGGAACTCCCCAGCCCCTGTTGCCCCAATACTGCCAGTCCTGGACAATGACATCCACGGGAAGGTTCCTTTTCCGGAATTCCCTTATTGTTTCCACCAGCTGGCTACCCGATGCGTAGCGCTCGCGGCATTGCCAAAAGCCATAAGCCCATTCGGGAAACATGGGAACATTTCCGGAAAGGTTACGGTATGAGGCAATTACTTCGTCGGCCGAACCCGAGAACACGGTATAGTCAATCCCTTTGGCAACCGGCGAACGGAAAGTAGTGGAATTGTCGCAAAGTTTCCAGGACAATTTCGGTGCATTACTTGACTTGCAAAGGACCCGGGCCTGGTGTTCGCCTGCCTTAAGGTCTACCAATGTGCCAACAGTAGGCGGAAGCCACATATTGCTTTGGTCGATTACCGGTATTCCATCTATCGTTACAAAGTGCCTGTTCCCCATATCGCCCAAATCCAAGAAAACGGAATATTTCCCATCTTGGGGGATGCTAAACCCACCTTTGTATAGCGATTGGTTTTGCGACACTTCCTGGGTGCCTGAGGTGGTGGTAACTTTGGCCATCTGATTATTTCCCGGAGTTGGTTGCCCTTCCTTTTCGAGTGCAATAAGGTTGTCGGCCGGGTTAAAATCGGTAAGCCCGTACTGGTGCCACAACAAACCGTACCCTTTGCTGGAGTAGATAAACGGCAATGCAATCTGCGTGTTGACCTGTGTTAAACGACGAGTTATCCCCCGCAGGTTGTATTGCCCGTCTTGGAACTGCCCCAAACCAAAGAGATATTCGTCGGCAGGCGACTCAAAGCACTGTTCCGCCACAACACAAGGTTCGCCCATCACGGTACCGGAGGCTAATTTTCGGGAGCCGGCTTTCTCGCCCAGGAAAATTTTACCGGTATTGTCGGCATACGACAGCTTGCCGGTTTGCTTATCCAGCGTCACAATCAACCTCTTGGTTCTAATATCCAGTTTGGAAGGCGAATCGAAAACCCGGAACCGGGGAATGACGGTTCCCGGATTGAAAACCAATTCGGGGAGGTTTCTTTCCATCCCTTGGTAAAACTTAATCCGGACAGCATTTTCCGCCATGGGCAAAACACTGAGCGTTCCGTCCGTCAACACGATGTCCACCCTGCCGGGGAATTGCTTCATCCCTTTTACAACTTGTGCCTGACAAAAGAGAGGGAAAAGACTAATTATCAAAAAGGATTTGATTTTCATTATTATACGGATAAGTTATCATTAACCTGCACAAGCAACAATCCAACGGGGTTTGCCACCATACAATGGGCCATACTAACACCAGCCGAAGCAAATTGCATTGTTGCCTTCATTCGCGTTATACATTACAAATCCAGCACATTAATCCTTGCACACAATGACGTATGTCTTCCCCGCTTGGGTAGGCAAATCGTATAAGCATGTCGATTTAAGGTTCAATGCATTCAATTTTGCAACATTCGAGACCAAGGCATCTTTTACTTTTAGAGTTTCAAAGAATGGATTCGGGTTCTCGCCAATTGCCGGTTGCAATTTCCGGCCTCCGGTTAAAACCACTTCATTTGGCACCCGGATACGGCAGTTCCCACCTAAATGCGATTTGATTGTAATTTTCTTTACCCGGTTATTTTGCCAAACCATGCTTACATCAAAGCCCCCATAAGCCCTTAAGCCGCTGATACTACCCAATTTCCATTCGTCGGGCAAGGCAGGTAATATGTCAATAGCTCCATCGTGGCTTTGCAACAGCATTTCGGTAATTCCCGAAGTGCAGCCAAAGTTACCATCAATCTGGAACGGCGGATGCGCATCAAAGAAGTTGGGGTAAGTGCCACCGCCGCCCATAGCACTGCCTTTCACGGGGTCAACCAATGTGAGTTGGTCCGAAATCAGTTTCCGGGCATGGTTGCCATCGAGCAAACGTGCCCAGAGGTTTACCTTCCAACCCATCGACCAACCGGTCGAAACATCGCCCCGGTAAAGAAGCGAGGTGCGTGCCGCATCGAACAGTTGCGGTGTGCTATTCGGTGTAATCTGATTGCTCGGGAATAGTCCATACAGATGCGAAACATGCCTGTTGTGGTCATCCGGGTTATCCCAGTCTTCGATCCATTCCTGCAATTGGCCCAAGCGCCCGATTTGCATGGGGGGAAGGCGGTCGAGTATTTTTTGAAAATCAACCATCAAGGGCTCATCTTCCTTTAATAACCTGGCGGCTTTAATGGTTTTTGTGAATAAGTCGAACAGAAGCTGGTTGTCTATTGTACAACCGGCCACCAAAGCGCTGCTATGCCCCGCCGGGTAATTCTCGGGCGAAACGGATGGGCTTACCACCAACCATTTGTGGGTGGGTTCTTCGACCAGGAAATCCTGGTAAAATTGGCAAGCCGATTTGAGTACCGGGTAAACCGACTCCAAGTATCCCAGATTGCCACTGTATAGGTATTTTTCCCATAAATGTTGCGACAACCACGCTCCACCCATGGGCCACAGGCCTGCATCGGCAAAATCGACAACACCCGCGATACGCCATATATCGGTATTGTGGTGAGCCACCCAGCCGTTGGCACCATACATTACCCTGGCAGTTTCCTTCCCCGATTCCGAGAGTTCCTTAATCATCTGCACCAAGGGTTCGTGCATTTCGGCCAGGTTGCACTTTTCCGCTGGCCAATAGTTCATTTCGGTATTGATGTTGATTGTGTACTTGCTGTCCCAGGCCGGATAGTTGTCCCCGTTCCAGATTCCTTGCAGGTTGGCAGGTTGGCCGCCCGGCTGCGATGAGCTGATAAGCAAATACCGGCCGAATTGGTAATACATGCTTACAAGTTCGGGGTCGTTGGATTTCGAGAAATTCCGGATCCTTTCATCTGTCGGGGATTGGGCGGCAGGAGTAGTTCCGAGGTCGAGGCTCACGCGGTTGAAATATTTCTGAAAAGCCGCGACATGGTCCTTCAGCATCACAGCGTATGGTTTTTCCCCGGCAGAAGAAAGATAGCCGGCACACTTCCCCCCCTCTTTTGCCTCCAGTGTTTTATAATCGACAAAATTGGTTGCCATCGAAACCAGGATGGTTACCTCGTCGGCATTGCTTACATGGATTTTGCCGGCATCGATGTTTGTTTTCCCTCCCTTATTGATAATTCTGGCACGGGCATCGAACCTGACTTGCCCGGCAACACCTTCGTGAGTACTTGAGAGACCCGTCATTTCAAGTGTGTTGGCATCCAGCGCTTTGAGGCTATTTTGCAATTCGCTGCCAAAACCGGCTGTAAATGATAGTTGCCCCGGCTTGCTGGCTGTGAGCCTAACCACAATCACCTGATCGGGTTGTGATGCAAAGATTTCCCGCTTGTAAGCAACATTCCCCACCTTGTATTTTGTGGTGGAAACGGCTCTTTCCAGATCCAGTTCGCGGTAATAATCGGTAAACTTCTCACTTCCGGCGAAAGCCAGATTCAAGTTCCCTATCACCTGGAACATAGAACCATGCAGCTGTTTTGCCGTCAGGTACTTATTCGACAACTTGTTTGCCTGCACAAAATCACCTTTGAAAATGCAGGCCCGAATTGAATCCAAGCCGACCAATCCCTCAGGATTATCGTTTCGCGATGGGCCGCCCGACCAGAAGGTACTCTCGTTAAGCTGAAGCTGTTCTTTGGCCGGATTGCCAAAGACCATTGCGGCTATGCGGCCATTCCCCAAAGGAAGGGCTTCGGTCCAATGGCTTGCCGGCTTGTCGTACCACATTTTAAGTTTTCCACCCCGCTGCATCCCTGCACCAGACAAAGACAGGCAGCATAACGAAACCAAGAGTAATAGTTTGAGTTTTTTCATTACATTTATCAGATAAGCAGCAAGAATAAATTTAATATCGTGAAATTGCTGAAATATGATTTTCAGAATGCCAAGACACAAAGGTAACTATCCCTGTGCATGACAAGAGTATGCATCTTATAAACAATAGTCTTATATGGGATTAAGAATAAGAATTTTACCACTAAGGCACGGAGGTCGCTAAGCCGCACGAAGCATATCGGAATTTTCCTTCCCGAACGGGTTAGACTTGTAGCCTCCCGCCCACCCCGTGTTTCCTTAGTGTCCTCAGTGCCTGAGTGCTTTCTCCTAATGGAAGTCTACCTTAAATAGCTACCCGTAATCAAGATTTTTCTTTTCCCTACTATATACAACCCATTCGGGAGGTCTTTTACAGCCAGCTCTCTTTTAATCTGCGACCGTATTTTTATCCCCATAATGGTATAAACATCAACTAATTCATTGCTGTCATCGTTCCAGACCTCATCTACCGCAGTGGGCGAAAAATCATCGTTGTTTGTAAGGTACACGCTTTCAATCACTATCGGTTTATTGCCCGTCGACCAAAAACCGGCAATGTATATATGGCTCGGATTAATCTTTGTGGTAGTACCGTTCTTATAGGCGTTCGACAAATTCAGGACAACCTGCCGGTTGCTCCCGAAATCGACAAGAGCCGGGGATGTCCAATAGTTATTCTCATCAAAAATCCTAAATGAAACACTACTTGTATTATTAGCCCCCAGCTTGGCTACCAGGTATTTGTATTTCGACAAATCCACGCCATTGTCGTATTGCCATCCTCCAAAACCATACTGCCCGGTAACCAGGGTACGGGTTGCCTGGTTAAAAGTTCCTTTATCCCAGATTGACGGATTAAACACCGTGCTTATCAGGGGGAAAGTAGACGATGTAAGTTTCAAGCTGGTGGATTTGGTATCCCCCAATAAGCCTTTATAGCTTACGGTAACCGTAACGGAACCATCGGTTTTAGCTACAACCCGGCCGTTTACGATTTGTACAATTTCTGGATGCGGGTTATCATAGGTGGCACCAATGCTTACATCCTCGGTATGCCCATCGGCATACAGGGCTTTAACGGTAAGGCTGGCAACACTACCTGTCAATAAGGTTATATCTTTATTGTCAATCAACAAATCGGTCAGGGTGAGTGCATCGGCACTATAACCAACAAACGAATTGTCGTAGAATTTATCCTGCGTGAAATTACCCTCGGTAGAAAACCAGTCTACATCAACATATCCCCCGGTTTGGATGGTGGCAAAGTTGAAAAGACAAAATTTATTCCCGGTGAACACCCTCAGGTTGAATTTCATATTCAGGTCGGTTCCAAGCTTTGTATAGGTCTTGTTGTCGAAACTGTAGTAAAAACCGGCGGCACTCGTATTGTAATTGGCTATTGCCCTGAGGTATACAACCGAATCTGTGACGGCTTGCCCCAGTACCTCCGTATTGTTATTCACAACCACCAGTTTTTTCTGCCCGTTCACTACTTTCACGCCAATGTATGCATACGGTTGCTGGAACACGGACAAACCGGCCACATCGCCTTCCAACATGTTCTTAATACCAAGTTTTATGGTTCCATACGAGTGGGTTAAATCGGACGGGAAACTGAATATCCTTTGTGTAAGTGTATTCTTGGCCCTGACAAGGCTATCGACAACACTCACGGTTTTTAACCTCAAGTAATCGGGGCGCTCGGTCAACGACCATTTCGAGTTATCGGGATTGTGGTTCCAGCCCCATTGCATGCCCAGCTTGTAATTCCTGAAATTGTCGTTGGTAGGAAGCGAGGTTACCGGATATTCCTTGCCTACATTCGGCTTTTTGTATGTTGCAACCCCTTTCCCGCTTACACCCACCATAGGCCAGTTGTCGGTCCAGGTCACCGGCTCCAGCATTGGCATCCTGCCGTAAGCCCCTTTGTCGGCAAACAAAATAGTCCACCATTCACCGGTTTGGGTTTGCACCAAGGCACCTTGGTGGATGCGGTCGCTGTTGAAAACCAGCTTTTCGTCGTAAGGTCCAAAAACAGAACTGGAGCGGTAAGCCACCTGGGTAGCATAATAGCCGCCGGTAGTGGCATAAATATAGTAATAACCGTTAATCTTATACATATGGCTTCCTTCGGTGGCCGAGTTGTCCAAACCAGGCTGGATGGTACCGTATGTTATTTCCTTATCATTGACCACGTTGAAATCAGCATCGAGTTCGGCTACCCGCAATTTGTTGATGCCGTAAACGATGTACACCTTGCCATCGTCATCAAAGAAAAGGCCGGCATCGTAGAAGGAGGAGGATAATTTCTTCTTGACCCAGGGCCCTTCGGGGTCGGTGGCAGTGAGGAGGTAGCTTCCTTCATCAAGGGTATTGAAATGAAGATAGAAGGTGCCCTTGTTGTATCTCAGGCTACTGGCCCACTGGCCGCGGCCATACCTGTTGCAACCATCCAGATTGTAGCAGTCCGTTGTTTCAATTTTGTCGAGCGGATTGCTGCAATATTCCCAGTTGACCAGATCATGCGATTTCAGGATAGTAGCTCCCGGGAAAATGTGCATGGTGGTGCTGACCATATAATACATGTCGCCCACCCTGATAACATCCGGGTCGGGGAAGTCGGCGGATATCAGCGGGTTGGTAAAAGTGCCGTTCCCATTGTCGCTATGGGATTGGGACACAAAATCCGGCCTTGCAAAATTCACTTTCGAATATTCGTAGAACCAATTATAACAAGCATTGCCGCAAGCTTCGGGGTCATTATTGAAAGCCACATCCCCGGCGGGGTCTCCATCGGCAATAAGACCTTCGGGTGCCAGCAAGTTCCAGCTCACGTTGCCGGACTCATTAACTATACGTTTGAAATTGTAGCCGAATCCCGGGGCTTGGGCCGTGCCGGTAGTGCCGGTACCCCAGGTTCCCATGTTGTACGGTTTCCCGTTTTCATCAACACCCACTTGAGGCGACCAGTCGACCTCGGTTATGGCAATGGGGGCAAAATCGGCCACGGGTTTCACGTTGTCGTTCCATCCCTGCTTGAATGCGTTATAGTCGGGGCCACCATTCAAGAAACCGGGATAAATATGCACTGAATAGCCCACATTTTTGTCTGCAATCGGGTTAATGGCATATCCTTTATATTGCGACTGGAAACCCAAGCCCGGTATCCAAAGTACATTACGGGCTCCATTGGCCCGTATGGTATCCACTATCGGCTGGAAAAATAGTTTCAATTGGTCGAAATGCCCTTGCGAGCCACTCCCATACGTTCCGTCGGTACCCAGGATCTGGACAGGCTCATTGGCCAGCTCCATCATCACGTTATCGGCATTTTTCAAATCGGGGTGGTTGGACACATAGCCCCAAACCTTCAGCAAATACTTGTGGTAGGCATCGCCAACGGCAATTCTTTCGGGACAAACTCCCGGCGGGCGGAGGATTATATACATGCCCCT
>DATGXD010000247.1:0-9342 GCA_035299105.1 Paludibacter sp.
TGTTATTAAAATGAAGGAACAAAGAAACGGGCAGTTTCTGACAACTTATGACAATGGAAATTTATTTTGAATATTTTTCAGGTGGGAGGCAATGTGTTCTTGCAGTTCGGGAGTCTCAATAATTTCAATATCGTCCAGCAATCCCATCACAAACCGTCCGACACCATCGTAAGAACAGACTTCTGATTCAAATATCCATTCGTTATCGGATAGCTTGTTGAGGTATTTTGAAGCCAACGGAAATTCTTCCGTTAGAAGGTTGGCGGCACGCAACCCGAGTTTGAGTTTAACGGGCATGGTTTCGTCGCTGTTCATGCGGAATACATCGATATAGCCCGATTGGTGGTTTGGTTCGTGTTGCCAGGCTTCGGGCAGTATCTCCACACTGCCGATTCTTGATATTTTGAAGAGTTTGTTTTTGTTTTCTTCCGGGCAATAACACCATACCTGAACATAATTGGTAGTAAAAGCGTAAGCCTCTACCTCCCTGTCGCGAATATCGTTGCCGTGTGCCGAGGAGTAGTTTTTCAGCACGACACGCTTTTTATTCTCTATGGCTTGCACCAACTGCCCGACATTACGCCCGTTTTTGCCACTTACAATGGTTTCGGCCAGAATGTTGTAGTCGTAAACTGTGTAGAGCTTCTTTTTGAGGTTTTGTTTGAGCAAGTTGGTTTCATCTATGTTCTCAATAGCGGATTTGAGTATAAAGGCTTCTTCTTCGGTGAAATGAATCAGCTCGCTAATGTCTTTGAAATAAGGGGAGGATTTGTCGAGTTTTGGGCAATTGTTTGTCTTTTTAATGACAAACCCGGCATCGCGAAAAGTGTCGACATACCGGTAAACAGAGCGGGACGATATGTTTAGTTTATCGGCAATTTCATCCACGGTTAATGAGTTGTTGGCCGTGAGCATTTTCATTAACCTGAGCAGGCGTTCGAGTTTGGGTTGATCCATGGTAAATGATTTAAAGGCCAACCCCCTAACCCCCTAAAGGGGGAATAAGAGTTTGGACTTGAAGACTTATTCTACATATTTTAATTGACTCATAATAGTTTGGAATAACTTCCTACTAAAAAATCATCATTCAACTTCGGACAAACTTCGGCAACTTCAGACAAACCACCATCAGAATTGCACGCTTTTTGCACGCTTTTTGCACGCAATGCACGCTTTTTGCACGCTATTCTAATTCATAATAAGTACCAACACTTGCCCCAAGTTGCTTAAGAACCTTATGCTTCTCTACTAATTCAACCAATTCATAAGCAGCAGTTCGTTTAGATATTTCATTAATTTCCTGATATTCGCTATTGGTAATTTTACCATGTTCTTTCACATACAGGACGGCTTTAATCTGTCTTTCGCTCAAACCTAACCTGCCCAAATCTAATGCATTATAAATATCCTTGCGGAAAACAATCAAAAAATCACTGCCTTCATTTGTGATTGTTGGAGGTGGCAATTTTGCCAGTGAACATTGTTCGGTCATTATTTCAATGCCACGCCCCCACGATTCGACATAACCACTACGGAAAAAAGCATTGGCAATATCGGGGTTATACGGACGAGAAGAATGTTCGTGCATGAGTTTATCGACCGTCCAGTTTTCAGGGAGTTGTCCCTCATTCCAAATTCTTATTTTATCGGCATAAACTTTAATCTGAATAGGCGTACAACCTGCATAATCTTTATGTGCAATGGCATTTAAAAGGGCTTCACGCAAAGCCGCTATGGGATATTCGTAGGTTTCTACGCGAGAAATTCCTTCGTAGCTTATCATCGCCCGAATGTACTTGGTAAAAAGCAATTCTATTGTTTTTTCGACTTGCTCCAATAAGTTTCCGTGTATGGTGTCCTGAAACAGCAAATCGCTTTCTGTTCTGAAGAACCCAATTTTAACATATGCTCCTGTAACAAATTTCTCCGGGTCTGGGTGGAAAAGCAATAACGCTGCCCGCTTCAAATGACCGTTTTCAATGAGGTTCAGATTATTGAGTAACTGTTCCGTGGATTCTTTCAGACACTTTTCATCAAGGCGTTTTGCCTCAATTCCCTTTTTCTTGAAAAATTCAAAGGTTTCCTGTTTTAACTCTGATACTTGAACGCTTGGAACTGTAACACCATCCCATTTTTTGCCGTATTTGTGCAGCAGGAACTTATCCAATGCAGCCCCTTTCAGTTCTTGCTTGGTAGAACCGCTGCGGAAATGGTACTCTCCTTTGTAGTTTACCGGATTGGGGTGAGAATCTACAATGATTTCGATATAATCTCCTTGCTCGGTCTGGTGTAAGTTTACCGGGGCAACAATTCCTAATATGGTGGTTATCTTGTTAGGCAGTTCTTCCAATAGTTTCTTGGCATTCTTTACTCCTACTACATTGCCGTTATCATCTTTACCAATGTAGAGCGTACCGCCTTGGGCATTGGCAAAGCCACATATCCATTTCAGGTATTCGTCTTTCCAGACGGATTTGTATT
Source organism: Paludibacter sp. (assembly GCA_035299105.1). Lineage (GTDB taxonomy): Bacteria > Bacteroidota > Bacteroidia > Bacteroidales > Paludibacteraceae > Paludibacter. The sequence continues at coordinate 2,482 of DATGXD010000247.1, forward strand.
CTTTGTTTTGGTTTTCGGACATGTTTCTAATAAAAAATATTTCTAAATATATTACTTTTTCAATTTCTTGATATCCTCTTCAATCTCTTTCAAGCTTTGCTCCTTTTCTATCGCTTGTTGAGCAATTTTATATTTCTCAAATTCTTCATTCGATTTTTTCAATGCTCTGTCGTGGCTTATTTTTCCGGCATGGGTGAGTAGCTCCCGACCATTCAGTTGTAGAATTACATCCAAACGTTGGATCCAATCTTTCATATACATGGGTGTTCGCTGTTGTGCCATTGTTTCGGCAAAAGCCAAATACTGTTCAACCAATAAACCCAACAACTTTATTTCATCCTCTTTTAAATAGTTTTTGGCAATGCTGATATCCGTTTTCTTTACCGCCAATGTACCTTTTTTGTCTAACGACTGCATACCCATCAGTGGCAAGGAAGCATCCACCCTGCGATATACCAATTCGGCTGCCGTTTGCTGGCTGATAGCCCAGAGTAATTTGTTTTGCACCACCTTGAAAAACTCAATGGTTCGTTCGTCTTTTGCATCGTAATCAATGCTGGTGGTGTATATGTCTTTAATTTTCTGGTAGAAAAACCGTTCCGAAATACGAATCTCGCGAATACGTTCCTGCAATTCGTTGAAATAGTTCATCGAACTGCCCGACTTGAAACGTTCATCATTCAACGCAAATCCCTTAACAATATATTCTTTCAACCGCTGTGTAGCCCAAATACGGAATTGCGTACCCTGTGGAGATTTTACACGATAGCCTACCGAAATAATAACGTCCAGGTTGTAGCCATTCACTTCCGATTCCTGTGTTTTTCCTGCCATAGCACCGTGTTGAGTGGTTGTTCGGAATTTCCGAACAACCACTTTTTCGTCCAACTCACCTTCTTCAAACACATTTTTTATATGCTCGCTGATAGTGGCTTTCGATTTCTGAAAAAGTTCACAGAGTTGAGCCTGCGTAAGCCAAACGCTTTCTTCCTCCAGGCGAACATCTATTTTAATGTTACCTTCGGAATTTTGATAAATGAGTATTTCGCTGTTGTTCATTTTCTTACACTATGAGTTAGTTGATTGTCAAATTTTACCTAAAAAACAGTCTTTCCAAACGGGTTAGTCTCTATCATACATATTCATTTCGCTTTTTAGTAATCCGTTTTCAAAATAATATACTCCACACGGAGCTTTGAAATAAGATTCTTCTTACCTACTATTAATAAAAGAGCTTTCCCCCTTCACTACTATCATTAAATATTTTTTTCCAATGCAATCAAACACAAAAGTTTTATCATTGTCTGAAAATCCGACAAATGATTTCTCAGAGTCATATTTGCCATTTTGTGGATTCGCTGTCTATCAAGTCAAAGATACAATTTTTGAAAGCAAACCACAAAAATAAAACCATGAATGTCAGCACCCATATCATAAGTCAATAAAAATCAGAGATTAATGTTTGCTTTTTGAAAAAAATTCAATTACCATGGAAGGAATAGATGATATAGACAAAACCAACATTGCAATAGTCTTTAACACAAAAATCAAGGCTCGAATTGCTATTAATATTGTAATAGCAATTATTGCAACTACACCAAAAACAAAAAAGAACATTGTAAAGAAAGCTTCGCACATAGCTATTTTGATTGATAATAAGGCTTTTGGAGAAACTTCTTTAAAAACAAAGCCACAACGCAGGAATTGAACCTGCGGTATGGCATGCCCCTCAGAGCAAGTCCCGCTCCCCCCTGCGACCATACTGTGATTTTGTAAATTTATTCAGAGCTATTTCTTTTAATATACACAACCACGCCCACCTGATTCTCAGTATGTGCATCAGGGGTTATGCGATTAATTCTTACTTCGAACAAGCCTGTGTGCCCGAGTTCGAGAAATTTGCTGATTTCGTGGTTGGTGTTGCGGGGAATAAACCCGAGTTTGGATTCGCCGTAGTAAATGGCTACCGCATAGGGATCGAACTTGTTGTCTTCCTCCCGATTGAGTGTGAGTTCTGTACCGATTTTCAATTCATTGAAAACCAAGCATCCTTCCCAATAGGAGAAGCCCGCAATGTCAAAATTAAGGTAATGCCTTTTCTTTGTTTCCATAGCGCTCGTTATTAACTTGTTATTAAAATGAAGGAACAAAGAAACGGGCAGTTTCTGACAACTTATGACAATGGGAAAAAATACCAAATGAAAACAAACTTTTTTTGAAATCATAGATTTTCAGAATAGTAGGATATAGGGGCTTCCGCCTCAAACCCCGACTTACTTTTTGTTTTAACACAATCTGAATTACAATTTTATACTGCCAAAAAAGCCTGACTTCGTGAGTCAGGCAGGCCGGGCCTGCCAAGCCGGTATGCACAACACCGGGAAAAAATCCCGATGCCTTTGTGCAAGTTTACGACCACCTCCTTGCCTTTGAGCTAAAACTCTTATTTTTAATCACATATAAGATTTTTTGTGAATAATATCCCTTGCTTTTTCGCTTTGTAGAAAAAAAATCCTTTTACCTCTGAAAGTATTAGTGTATCTTTGTGTTACAACATGTTGCTTGGTTTTGTTTGGCAATATAACCTTACCGGACACCAGCGGCTTTGCCCAACAGGCATGTTGATTCAACCTTGTAAATCAACCAATTAAAATACTTGTGAAAACTCAGCAAATAAAAAGCCTGGTTTGTCCCCGAAGGCAGGTTTTGAAATTAAATTCTTTTATTCTATTTGCAGTTGTGTTTATTTGCAACCTGTCCGCGGCAAATGTGAAGTTCTACAGCATCAACTCCCTCTATGGTATTTCCCTGCGCGAAACTTCATCGCTGTGCAGCGACAAGGATGGGTTTATATGGGGTTCTTCCAAGACAGGAATTATCCGGTTGACAAATGATGACTACCGCCTTTACCAACTTCCGTGCAAGACAACCGATTACAACACGACAAAACTTATTTACCACAAAACCGGGCTAATTGCGTACACAAACAACGGGCAATTGTTCCGGTATAACCGCATTTATGACAGGTTCGACTTCATTGCCGACTTGCGCAAAAGTGCCAATTTACTGTCGATAAACAATTTGCTTGTCGATAAGAAAGGCGCGTTCTGGATAAGCACCACGGTGGGGTTATACAAGTTTCACAATGGCGTTTTAACGCTGGAAAGCCAAGACAACTCCTCGGTTCATTATAGCGCATGGTTTTCCGACCACCAACTGATTGTAGCCGGGACCTCGGGTTTGTGGCTTTGGGACACAAATTACCCATACAAAAACACTCCAATCATCCGGGAAAACCTGTCAGCATTCCAGATATCCAAACTATACTACGACCAGGCGAAACGCAAGCTATGGATAGGCACCCTGTCGAACGGGTTTTTCGCATTAAATTTCAGGGACAAGATACTGCTCAGAATCAATTCACTTCCCCAGCAACCAATCCTGGCCATAGAAGCCAATTCAGATTCGACCTTGCTGGTCGGTATCGACGGGCAGGGAGTATGGGAAATGAACAAGGAGACTGAAAAAATAAACAATATTTACAAGGAAGATGCCGACGATGCCCTTTCGCTTCGGGGCGATGGGGTTTATGACATATTTTGCGACCAGAACAACCGGGTTTGGGTGGGCACCTACAGTGGCGGCATTTCATTCTTCAACCAATCTTCGCCGTTGATAAAACAAATCACCCACCGCGTGAACAACGCAAACTCGCTGGGCAACAACTACATCAACAAAATAATTGAAGACACGAATGGCAACATCTGGTTTGCCACGAACAACGGGATAAGCCGTTGGGACGTGAGGAACGACAGCTGGACGACTTATTACCGGAATAAAAAGGAGCAGGCCCAGGTATTTATTTCGCTGAGCGAGGATAACAAGGGCAGGATTTGGGCAGGGACATACTCTTCGGGGATATACGTGATTGACGGGAAGAGCGGGAGAGAGGTATCCCACTTCTTCCAGAACGACCACATCTCCGCGTTGTCGACCAACTTCGTCCTTGACCTTTTCAAGGATTCGCAAGGAAATATGTGGATAGGGGGCGTTCCCAATGATGTTGTTGCATACATGGCAAACGAAAACAGGTTCCGCCCTTTTGCCGGGCGGCCGATCAATTCATTTGTAGAGCTAAACCAGAAGCAGATGCTGCTCGTTTGCACATATGGATTGTATGTGCTGAACAAACAAACAGGCGAAGAAAAAGCCTTGATTGAAGGATGCTGGGCAAACGATGCCGCGCTGGTTGATGGGAATGTATGGGTATGTACCCGTGGCGAAGGATTGGTTTCGATTAATCTCAGGACTAAAAAAACCGAAAGGTATACCACAAAGTCGGGGCTGCCCTCAAATTACATAAACAGCGTTATCAAAATCGGGGAAAACTTATGGCTGGGAACAGAAAACGGCTTATGCAAGTTCAACACGAAATCAAAAACCGTGTTGACTTACGCTTCCCTGCTTTCTGTTTCCAAAGTCTCATTCAACCTTTGTTCGCATTGCAAACTAAAAAACGGGAACATAATATGGGGGACAAACAACGGTGCGGTATTATTCAACCCCAACGATGTAAAAGATTCAAAAACAACAGGAAACATATTTTTTCAAGACCTGACAATTTCAGGACAATCCATCAGGGATGGTTTTATGGATCTGAAAACACCGTTGGACAGTTTGGAGGGAATCACCCTCGGCTATGAACAAAACACCATCAACTTAGAACTGTTGCCAATCGGGATTTCATCCTCCGACTCCAAGTTTTCGTGGAAGATGGAGGGGCTCGACAAGGAATGGAGCCAGCCATCAAGCCAGCGGATCATAACCTATACCAATCTCCCGAGCGGGAAACTGGTTTTAAAAATCCGGTTGTACGACAGTTCCATGTCGCATGTGGTTTCCGAACGGACCTTCTCGATCCACATCATCCCCCCTTTCTGGGAAAGCTGGTGGTTTTTGCTTCTCATGTTTGTTACTATTGCCAGCATAGTTTACCTGTCGCTCAAATATTACATCAACCACCTCAAGCAATTGCACACCGAAGAAAAAGTGCGGTTCTTCACCAATACGGCACACGACATCCGCACATCATTAACGCTGATTAATGCCCCTATCGAGGAGCTGAGGAAGGAAACGAAGCTTTCGGACATAGGCAAGTACTATTTGAACCTGGCCACGCAGCAGGCAAAACGATTGTCGACAGTGGTTACCCAGTTGATGGACTTCCAGAAAGCGGATATCGGCAAGGAGCAAATGTCGCTCCGGATGGTTGATGTGGTGAAAGTGGTTTCGCTACAGAAAAACATGTTCGACTCGTTTGCAAGCAGCAAAAACATCGAGATAGTGTTCAACTCGAATGAACCGTCCTATTTTACGGCAATTGACGAAATAATGATGGAGAAAGTTGTAGGCAACCTGATTTCCAACGCAATCAAATACTCTTACAACAACACCCAGATTTACATCAACCTGCAATGCAAGCCGGAAAGCTGGATGCTTGAAGTGACAGACCAGGGCATTGGCATCAGCCGCCATGCCCAGCAACAGCTTTTCAATGAATTTTACCGGGGCGACAACGCAATCAATTCCAAGGTTATAGGTTCCGGGATTGGCCTCCTGCTGGTGAAAAGGTATGTTGAAATGCACGAAGGGAAAATCAGCTGCGAAAGCCAGGAAGAAGCAGGGGCATGTTTCAGGGTAACGATACCTTACAAAAAGCAAAGCGCCGAGCTTGATGTCATCGAAGCAAATTTCGGCAAGCCTGGTGTTTCCAATACAAATGAAATTGCTTCATCCGATCCAACGGTGCCAGCCAACAACTCCAAGCCGAAAGATATCCGGATATTGATTGTGGAAGATAACGATGACCTCCGGAACTTCATGATGCTCACCCTAAGTAATGAATTTGAAATAGTTATAGCCGAAGATGGCGCGAAAGGCTGGGAAACCATACAGAAGGAAATGCCCGACTTGGTGGTATCGGATGTAATGATGCCTTTTATGGACGGCTTCCGACTTTGCGAGCTGATGAAATCCACTTATGAAACATCCCATATACCGCTAATACTGCTTACGGCCCTGTCGGAAAAGACAGAACAATTGCATGGGTTGGGACTGGGCGCGGATGATTACCTGACCAAACCCTTCGATATGACTTTGTTGGTTCAACGTATAAAGTCGGTGATCCGCAACAGGATACTCATACGCGAAAAGGCATTGAAACTCATCAAGGAAAACAACAACGAGCCAATCTTGTCGAACGAGAACAACGACAAGTTTGTGAAGAAAGCATTGGAAGTGGTTCGCAAGAATATTGCCGACACGGGGTTCGGGAAAGATGAATTTGCTTCGGCAATGAATGTAAGTTCGTCCCTGCTGTATAAAAAAATCAAGTCGCTTACCGACCAGTCGCCCGTTGATTTCATAAAAACCATACGGCTCAATCACGCCTTGGAACTTCTGCAAAGCAAGAAACACTCAGTCACCGAAATAAGCGAAATGTGCGGTTTTGCAAGTATTGGCTACTTTAGCACCGTTTTCAGGAAATTCTATGGGAAATCCCCCTCGGAATTGGAATAGCGAGCAAGCCTTGGGAATTTTAATTATGCGGGGCAACAGTCTTTTGTTGAACCTGCCTGCCACAGACAGGTTTAGCCTTAATCTGAAATAAAATACTCTAACTTGTACAATCACCAATAAGTGTTTGAAAATAATTAATGATAACCCGTAGTGCATTTAAACTACAAGTGATTTTATATTGTTGATATTTCTGTTTAATAATTTATTTATCATTTGAATAACCGTAAGTGAGGTTATTTTAGATAGAATTCTGTTTTTATATCCGTCAAAAGACTTAGCGTA
>DATGXD010000248.1:0-1974 GCA_035299105.1 Paludibacter sp.
CGTGTCAGTAGTCCTGCCGTTTCCATTCTTTTTAGCAACGGTGTGACGGTATTGGTGTTGAGTATCAGTTTGTCCGCAATCTCATTCACTGTTTGTTCGCCGTTTTCCCACAAAACCATAAGCACAAGGTATTGGGGATAGGTAATTCCCAGTCTATCCATGTCGTCCTGGTAAGCCCTGATAATGAGCCTGGATGCCGCGTACAGTGGGAAGCATACTTGGTTTTCTAATTTCAATTGTTCGTAGCTCATTGTTTGTTATTTTTTTGACAGTAGACGTTCAATGTCCTTGCGCAAGTTCTCGGGCTTGGTCATGGTGGAATAACGCTTGACAGGGTTGCCTTGTTGGTCGACCAGGAATTTCGTGAAGTTCCATTTGATGTTGTTTCCCGGGAAACCTTTCAATTCTTTTTTCAGGTACTGGTAAATCGGGTGTGTGTTTGGCCCGTTCACTTCGATTTTTGAAAACATGGGGAACGTGACTCCGTAGTTGATGAGGCAGCCTTCCGCAATCTGTTTCTCTGTGCCAGGTTCCTGGTTTCCAAACTGGTTGCAGGGAAAGCCCAGGATGACCAGCCCTTTATCCTTGTATTCTTTGTATAGCTTCTCCAGTCCTTCGTATTGGGGTGTGAACCCGCATTTGCTGGCGGTATTTACTATTAATGCCACTTTCCCGGAATAATTTTCCATGGGGATTTCTTTCCCTTGCAGGGAGGTTGCGCTGAATTCGTAAAATTTGTTGTTCATGTTTTTTTTATTTATATCGTTTGCGATACAAAACTACGGAAAATATATCGCTCGCGATATTAATTTACCGTTTGTTTGTATTTATTAATGTATATTGGTATTTTTAATTGGTTGTGTATTGCTTTGGTCTCAGCCGGGGTTCGGTGTGTGCCAGGCAGTCGTAAAGTTCTTTTGCCTGTTGCGGTTGGTTTAGTTTTTCGCAACTTCTTGCAGCCAATTTCAGCACATTGAGGTAAAGCCAGTTTTGTTGGGTCTTGTTTGTGGTTTCCAATAGTTTTTTTGCCTTGAGGAAAAGTTCGAGTGCCTGTTGCTTGTTCCCGCCAAAAATTGCCGGTGTGTGGAAAAGGAGATTTCCTTTGTCGATGGTTGCCTGGATATTGACCGAGTCTATTTCCAGCGCTTTATCGATGGAGGCATTGGATTCGGATGATAAGGATATGGATTTCAGTTTGTTGATTGTGATTTTGAATCCTGCGAAAGCTCCCTTGTACGAATAGGCGGTAGCATTGCCTGGCAATTTCGAAAGTACGTGCGCTATAAGCCTGTCGGCTCTTGTTATGTAGGTTTGGGCTTGTTCATATTGTTTTGTTGAAAGGAGGTGCTGGGTGTAGCCATAATAATAGTCCAGCAAATCCAATTCCTGGTCCGGAGTCAGTCTGCTGTTTTTCAGTTCTATGGTGTAAATGATGTTCGCCCATACGCGCATGTCGCCTGAAACATATGCGTTGTATGCAATTTTCTTGTACGCCGGCTGGGCCAGTGCCGCTTGTACGAACAGGAACGACAAGGCGGAGATAAGCAGGTATTTGTGTCGGGTGTTTTTCATTTGGGATTATGGTTGGCTAGTGTGATTTAGGGGGCTTGTAATTTCCGTTTTGCAAAGTCAACTACTCCTTGCAGATGTTTTGCCATCAATGCTGCTGCTTTTTCGCCATCGTGCTTTTTTATCAAGTCGAGCATTTGGGTGTGTTCTTCCAGCACGTTCGATGTGGGGGCGCAAATCCTGTCGCGCTGGTAAATGGCCATTATGTCGGGTATCACAATGAGTAGCATGGCTTTGAATACAGGGTTGTGGCATCCTTCGGCTATGGCCCGGTGGAATGCGAAATCGTGGCTGACCCGTTCCGGGGTGTCGTAATATTTCAGGAAGTTCTCGTGGGCTTTTTCGAGGGCTTTGATGTCTTTTTCGTTGCAACGTTCGGCGCAAAGGCGGATGGCATTCACTTCA
>DATGXD010000249.1:0-16581 GCA_035299105.1 Paludibacter sp.
TCTACCAGGGGTGGTTCTTCCAGGTTGTTCTGCGGCAGGTACGAAATCAATTCGCGAATAGTCTGTATCCCGGTTTGTTCGTCGTTTACCCTGAAATGCGAGACTCCCGATTTGCGTGCATGCACATCGGCGCCGCCAAGGTCTTCGGTCGAAATGTCTTCGCCCGTAACCGATTTCACGACTTTCGGTCCTGTTACGAACATGTAGGAGTTTTGTTCGGTCATCAGGATAAAGTCGGTGAGGGCAGGGGAGTAAACGGCTCCACCGGCACAAGGACCGAAGATGGCCGAGATTTGGGGAATTACGCCTGATGCCAAAATGTTGCGTTCGAAAATTTCGGCGTAGCCTGCCAGCGAAGTTACCCCTTCCTGGATACGGGCTCCACCCGAATCGTTGATTCCAATTACCGGAGCACCCATTTTCATGGCCATGTCCATAACCTTGCAGATTTTCTGTGCCATGGTTTCGGACAACGACCCGCCGAAAACGGTAAAGTCCTGCGCATATACAAAAATGGTACGTCCATCGATAGTACCATGGCCGGTGATAACACCATCGCCAAGGTATTTTTCTTTTTCCATTCCAAAATTGTTGCAACGATGGGTCACGAACATGTCGAATTCCTCAAAACTTCCATCGTCCAACAACATGTGGATTCTTTCGCGGGCAGTAAATTTGCCCTTTGCATGCTGGGATGCTATCCTCTTTTCACCGCCTCCCAATTTCGCTTTTACCCGTAAATCGATGAGGTTCCTTACCTTCTCTTGATTTTCCATTTTCTTGCTTGTGTAGTTTGTGGGAATAGTAAAATGCTACAAAATCACGTGTAAGTAACATTTAACTTGGTCTCAACGAACTGGTTACTGTTAATTTATCTGTTGGGGTTTTCGCATAGTTCAGTCAACACGCCGAAAGTCGATTTTGGATGTAAGAAGGCAATGTCCAGTCCTTCGGCACCTTTGCGGGGTTGCTTGTCGATTAACGTTACGCCGCGTTCGGCGGCCAAATCGAGTTTTGCCTGTAAGCCTTCAACGGCAAAAGCCACATGGTGGACACCTTCGCCCTTTTTCTCGATAAATTTTCCTACAGGACCTTCGGGGTCGGTCGATTCCAGCAGTTCGATTTTTGTCTGGCCGACTTTGAAAAATGCTGTTTTCACTTTTTGTTCTGCAACTTCTTCAACAGCGTAACACTTCAATCCCAAAACATTTTCATAGAATGGGATAGCGGTTTCGAGGCTTTTTACAGCAATGCCTAAATGCTCGATATGGGTTGGATTCATAAAAATATATATAAATTAATAATTAAGTTCGTTGCTTGTAAAATGGTTCGTTTTCTTCTAATGGAAATGAGGATTAAGCTATTAGAGAAATTTTTCTTTATTTTGAATTTCGCACAAAAATAGTATAAATATTCTTCATTCTCAATGAAATATTGAAGAATTTTTAATGAATTTGTTAGTGTTTGATAATCAGTAGTATAGCGGGGCGGACTGCCAAGGGGGAATCTTCCGGATAAGGTGGGTTTAGGAACTTGAAAAACAAAAAGGAGGTGTCCCCGGTTTGGAGACAACCACTAAGGCACACGGGACATGGAGTTAGACCGAAAACGGCTTATTCCCCTTGGGCCTTAGTGGTTTCTCTTAATGAAAAACTATATTAAGATCCTATTTTTTGTATCGGCTCTATTTTTGTTTTTTCTTTTCCTGGTAAACGGCATTGAATTGTTGAAAAACAATAATATCCTGGAAGCCGTTAGTGGTTTTAATCCATTCTTTGAGCAGGCTCGTTTTGGCGTAGTTTTCTTTCTCGAACATGCTCCTGCTTGCAATATTGCTTCCGGCTATGTGGCAGTATAATTGGTTGACACGCAAGTAGTCGAAAACGTATTCCTCGACTAGCCTGAGCGCCTGGCTGGCGTAACCTTTTCCCTGGTACGCCGAATCGACATACAATCCCAAGGCGACACGGCTGTTGTGAATGTCAAAATCGAACAGGTCGACAGTGCCTATTGTTTGCCCGCTTCTGAGGCAAATCATTAACCTCAACTGTTTGTTTTCGTAAATATCCTTGTCGGAATTCAAAATGTATTGTTTGAGTACGAAACGGGAATAGGGGTTGCGGGTGTTGCCGGCATCCCACAGCAGCGTATTGTTTTCCCATTGGTATAGGATTTCTATATCTTCTGGCTCCAGGGCGCGAAGCACTATGTTTTCGTTTTCCAACAAGGTTGTTTCTGGTTAATATGGTTCGGAATGGGAATGTCCGGTTGCAAAAATCAACCGAATATCCTTTTGATAAAACTCTTTTTGGGTAATTGGTATTCCTGCTGTGTTTCCATGGTGGGTGGTTCGAATTGTTTCCCGCTGACAATCATCCGGTAGATAACGCCCCATTCGGGCAGTCCTCCCAGGTTGCGGTCGTCGATAAACAAGTCCACTTTCAGTTTGCGCGGCTCCTTCGTCTTTTCTGTTTCCTCGGGGTAGTTGTTGTTGACGGCGAAAAACTCAAGCCCGCGGCTACGGCAGTATTCCACGGCTTCGTCCAGTTCCACACCTTCGCGGACGGTCCAAAGAACAAGTTGGATACCGGGGATTTGTTGGAGCCGTTTCAGGGTATCGATGGCAAAAGGGATTTCCCTCCCGATCCTTGGGTATTCGTGTGTGACGATTGTACCGTCAAAGTCTATAGCAATTATCATGATTCCTTTTATCCTTATTTTTCCTCTATGTTTAATTCCGACATGATTTTTCCGGTTGTGGGCTTGCAGAAAATCAGGGCGACAGCCGATATGAGTGCGGTGAATATCATTGATTCAGACCGGATTATGTAAAATGCCACAATGCTTAGAACCAGCCCGAAACCAATTACCAGCAAACGCCAGATGGCGCCGGTAGCGTATTTGTTGACCCGGATATATTCATCTTCGATAAGCCTCCATTTTTTCGTGGAGCGGTTGAACAAGGCCAAGGCCCCGGGAATTGAAACCAGGATGTAGGCAATCACGAGCGATGACAGGGCGATTGAGAGGTTGCTTTTGGGGTCGGCATTTCCAAGTCCGGAACCGGACATGTTCATCATGTAGCCTGTGATGGTAGCCAGGATAGTGAGCGTGTAAATCAGGTAATAGGCTATGTTTATGCGTTTTACGATTTTCTCCATTGTTTTGCTGATTAATTGGTTTGTTTGTATTTTACGGTTTTTTATTTGAATGAGTTTGTGAATTCAACCCGGTTGAGGATTGAACGGCCGAGGGTTACTTCATCGGCGTATTCCAGTTCGTCGCCAATGGAAATTCCACGGGCAATGGTGGTGATCTTGATATTGAATGGAGCTATTTTCCTGAAAATGTAGAAGTTGGTTGTGTCGCCTTCCATGGTGGTGCTCAATGCCAGTATCACTTCCTTCACATCCCCTGTTTCCACCCTTTTCACCAGGCTCTCTATCTCAAGGTCGGCAGGTCCTACGCCGTCCATTGGCGAAATAATGCCTCCCAGCACATGGTAAAGCCCCCTGAACTGCTGGGTGTTTTCAATCGTCATCACGTCCTTGATGTTTTCCACCACGCATACGGTTTCGTGGTCGCGCGAGGGGTTGGCGCAGATATGGCATGTTTCGGTATCGGAAATATTGTGGCAGACTTTGCAGTAAACAATGTCTTTCCTGAGCTTGATAAAGGCGTTCCCGAACGTTTCAACTTCCTGTTCCGATTGCTTTAGCAGGTGAAGTACCAACCTGAGCGCGGTTTTCCGCCCGATGCCCGGTAATTTTGCAAACTCGTTGACTGCATTTTCGAGAAGGGAGGATGAAAATTGTTGTTGCCCCATTTAAATTTGATTTTAGCCGCAAAATTATAAAAAAAAACGGTTCGAAACTATTTTTGTTCAATCCATTTCCAGCCGGTCATTTTTTGGTACTTTTGTGCGATTTTTGATTTATAAACCATTCAGCATGCCGGGAGTTTCCATTCTGCTTATTATTTTTATTTATTTTGCTATCCTTATAGCAATTTCGTGGGTTACGGGCAGGACCGGTACAAACAACCAGGCATTTTTCCTGGCCGACAGGAAGTCGCCCTGGTGGATGGTGGCCATTGGCATGGTCGGGACTTCGATTTCGGGTGTTAGTTTTGTTTCGGTGCCGGGCATGGTGCGGAGTATTGATTTTACCTATCTGCAGACCGTTTTCGGCTTTTTTTTCGGATACGTGGTGATAGCCAATGTGTTGCTGCCGTTGTACTACCGCCTGAACCTGACAACTATCTACACTTACCTCGACGAACGGTTCGGAAGATGGGCATACAAGACCGGGGCGTTGTTTTTCCTGGTTTCGAAGTCTGTGGGGGCGGCCGTGCGGTTGTACTTGGTGGCGCTTATCCTTCAAACGATTGTTTTCGATGCGTGGCATGTCCCGTTTATCGTTACCGTTTGTGCCACGATTTTCCTGATTTGGCTGTACACTTTCCGCAGCGGCATCAAAACCATTGTGTGGACCGATACTATCCAGACCATAATACTGGTTGCTTCGCTTGTGTTGCTTGTGGTACAAGTTTCTGCCGAGTTGAAAATGGGTTTTGGCGAAATTTTCAACGCCTTGGTGGAAAGTGGCAAAACACGGGTTTTTGTTTTCGACGATTGGCACAGCAAGCAGCATTTTGCAAAGCAGTTTTTCAGCGGTATTTTCATTGCCGTTGCCATGACGGGGCTTGACCAGGACATGATGCAGAAAAACCTGACCTGCCGCAGCCTGAAGGATGCCAAGAAGAACATGTACTGGTACGGGATTTCGTTTGTGCCTGTTAATTTCCTGTTCCTGTTGCTTGGCGCCATGCTGTTGTTGCTGGCCTCGCGGAATAATATTGCCTTGCCGGAATTGTCGGATAATATCCTGCCTGTTTTTGCGACGAACTATCTTGGCAAATCGGTATTGGCACTTTTTATCATAGGAATCATTGCGGCTGCGTTCTCGAGTGCCGATTCGGCGCTGGCCGCCTTGACAACTTCGCTTGCGGTGGATATACTGGATGTACAGCACCGCGATGAACAAACCGCTATCCGCACGCGGAAAATGATCCATGTGGGTGTTTCGGCCTTGTTTGTCGTGATAATCATGGTTTTCAAGGCGGTAAACGACAGAAGCATGATTGATGCCATTTACACCATCGTTTCGTACACGTACGGCCCTTTGCTGGGGATGTTTTCGTTCGGACTGTTTACCAAACGCCCCTTGCGCGACCGGTTTGTCCCGTTTGTTGCCTTGCTTTCGCCTGTGTTGTGTTATTTTGTGAATGTCATTTCTTCGCGCTATTTCAACTATCAGCTGGGTTATGAATTGTTGATTATAAACGCTTCGATAACTTTTGCAGGTTTGTATGTCCTTTCGATTAATTGTAAAAAATAATCCCTTCTATAAATCATGGAAATAAAATCCGCTGAATTTATTATCAGCAACACCGATTACCGGAAATGCCCCGACAGCCAGCTGCCCGAATATGCTTTTATCGGGCGTTCCAATGTGGGCAAGTCGTCGCTGATAAACATGCTTTGCAACCGCAAGGATTTGGCAATGACCTCGTCGAAGCCGGGGAAGACTTTGTTGGTGAATCATTTTTTGATTAACAAGAACTGGCACCTGGTGGATTTGCCCGGCTATGGGTATGCCTCTACCGGCAAATCCATGCGCACCCGCTTGCAGGAAATCATAGAAAGTTATATCCTGAACCGTGAGCAGCTGGTCTGCTTGTTCCTGCTGATCGACTGCCGGCATGAACCTCAAAAAATCGACTTGCAATTTATGGAGTGGCTGGGCGAAAATGGAGTCCCTTTTGTTATCACTTTCACCAAGCTGGACAAACTCTCGCATTCCAGAGCTGTTGCGAACATCCGGGCTTACAAGGAAAAGCTGCTGGAAAGCTGGGAGGAGATTCCGCCGATTTTCGAAACTTCTTCCGAAAAACAAACCGGGAAGAAAGAACTATTGGATTACATTGAAGGTATAAACAACAGCCTGAAATGATTTGAAGATTTGGATGTTTTGACAATGTCTTGATCAATAGTAAATTAATATGAGTTCGATATAAGGCAAACTCTTATTAAACCAAAAAGAAATTTATACCAGAATCCTGAACCAACGGTCGGCGCAGCTAAGGGATTCAATGTGGTTAATCAAATTCAAGTCCTTCGGACCGGTAAAAGGAATTCTAAGAATCCCATATCGAACTCACGTTAAATTATTTTTTTGTGGCAATGAAACCAATAATCCTTCCCGGAATTTTAATTGTATTTCTTTTCTTGTCGTGTAAGCCCAAAACGGCCGGAACCGATTTGCATGTGGCTACCGACAGCTTGGAATTATCCTGCGCCGAAGGCTTTTCTGTTCGGTATTTCGCCGATTACAAGGAGGTTACTGTGAACAGTCCCTGGTTGAAAGGTTCTGTTTATGCACGGTACTATTTGGTGAAGGATTCGAAAATAGAAACTCCGGCAAACGGAACAAAGGTCTTGGTTCCGCTCAAAAGCCTGGCGACAACTTCAGCTACACATTTCGAATTCCTGCGCCTGCTGGGAGTGTTGGAAACGGTGACGGGTGTTTGTTCGCCCCATCTGGTTTACAATTCGGTGATAAGGGCAAAAGTAGGGCAGGGGCAGATTGCCGACCTGGGGGATGCTTTCAATATCAACGTGGAAAAAACACTCCAGCTCCATCCCCATGCCGTGATGATGAGCGGCTACAACCAGAAGGACCCGTATGCCACGAGGGTTTCCCAGGCCGGCATACCCGTGGTGTTCAATAATGAATGGATGGAAACATCGTTGCTGGCTCGCGCCGAGTGGATTAAATTTGTGGCTGCGTTTTATGACAAGGAAACGCTCGCCGACAGTATTTTCAACTCCATAGAAACAAGGTATAACGACATAAAGGGCAAGGTTTCCTCGGTGAAGAATAAACCATGGGTTATGGACGGCTCAAACTTCCGGGGAACCTGGTATATGCCCGGCGGCCGCAGTTTCATGGGGCGGCTTTTTGCCGATGCGGGTGCCGAATACCGTTATGCCAACGACACAACAAGCGGAAGCATGCCTTTGAACGTTGAAACTGTGCTGAAAAACTTTTCGGAAACCGATGTGTGGCTCAATTGTAATTATAATTCAATGGATGAACTCCGGAAAGCCGATCCGAAAAATGCTTATTTCAAGGCTGTAAAAACCGGAAACGTCTACAATTTCAATAAGCGGATGTTGGCAAGTTCGGCTAACGATTTTTGGGAAAGTGCTGTTGCACGGCCCGACTTGCTGCTTGCCGACGTGATTGCCATCCTGCACCCCGAAATCTTGCCCGGATATGAATTGGTGTATGCCCAAAAATTGAAATAGCCGGTTTTACATGGCAAGAATCAGAAACCACAAAAGGATAAAATAGCAAACCGGTAAGCAGGTAAACAGGGCTTTTTCTGTATTCATCTTATCATCAAAATAAAACTAAGGCAAAATGCCTGAAAGTATTTTTAACGGATGACAGGACAAAATGCCGCAGGCACTTTTGTGGACTCACAAAAAACACAATGGAAAAAGGAAGGGAATAATCAGGTTGGGCTTCTGTGTCCCTTTTGTGCCCCATGTGGTTGAGTATTCGTTGTAAAGTATTTGTTGACAGTGTATTGGCCCTGCTTGTGCTTCTTGTTATTATACAGCCCATTTAAATATCCCCCCACGGCAACTGCAATCCTGCTTTCCCTTATCCGGAAAGAAAAGCAGGATTGCAGTTGCAATTTCCCCACCGCTTCTTTCCCTTTAATCGCTTGCCGTTCAATACTGTTGCCGGGTAGAATGGTGGTATTAGGGAATTTAACCGCGATTTAGCCATTCCGCCTTTAGTATTTTATTAGAACTTTAACGGTAGTTGCTAAACAAAAGCCACTCATTCAAAGTTAAATGGATAACCAATTGCCATGACAAGAGTGTCGTTATGTTTTTCTTAATATTCAGACAAGAAATATTTGAACCTGCCCGGGGTAGGCTCGTGACTATATAACTGCTTAATTTAAAGGCCTTGAATATGAAAACAGTCAAAATCAAGAAAGTCGTGATTGCTCTCGATTACGACGAAACTGCCCAAAAAGTGGCGGAAACCGGTTTTTCGGTTGCCAAAGCCATGAACGCACATGTCATTTTACTTCATGCGGTTTACGAAAAGCCAGCTTATTATTCAGCATATTCCTACGTGCGCGACCTTAGTGTCGATGTTATAGATGACCTGAAAAAATCGACACTCAAATTTTTGGAAAAAACGAAAAAGCATTTGGGCGACGACGATATCGAAACCATCGTAACAGAAGGAATCGTGTCGGACGTAATCCTGAAAACGGCCAAGGAAGAAAAAGCCGACATGATAGTGATGGGCAGCCATAGCCGCAAATGGCTCGAAAACATCCTTATGGGAAGTGATGCGGAAGATGTGCTGAAAAAAACCACCATCCCGCTTTTCATTGTGCCTACCCGGAAACAGGAATGATGCGGTATCCGGGTATGCCTGCTGGTTTTGTGTTGGCACCCGGGTTTTTGAACAGTGACCATCCATTGCCCAAATTGTGTTTCAATATCTGTTGGCAAATAATTTATTGCCTGACATTCAAAATGCTAAAATGAATACAAAGCAATCAAACGAACAAGAATTTGTCCTTGCAGCCAAGGACGCAAAAGTGATTGGCATTGCGGCCGACCACGGGGGGTACAAGTTGAAACTCGAACTGGTACCGACACTGAGGAATCAAGGTTACAAGATAATCGATTTCGGAGCATACGAATTAAAGCCTGACGATGATTATCCGGAGTTTGTTATCCCAATGGCCAAAGCCATGATGCGGAACGAAATTTTCCGTGGTTTGGCCATTTGCGGGAGTGGAGTGGGGGCTTGCATTGCATCCAACAAGGTGCCGGGCGTTAGGGCGGCGCTGATAACCGATTCGTTTTCGGCTCACCAGGGAGTGGAGGATGACGATATGAATGTTTTGTGCCTTGGCGGACAAATTACAGGTTATCATTTGGCGATTGAACTTGTATCCACATTCCTTAATGCCCGTTTCAAGGGTGAAGACAGGTTTAAAAGGCGAATTGCAAAAATAACATCCCTTGAAGAAGAAAACAGGCTGGAATAACTGTATGTCACCTTACACAGAAAGGAATGGATCAACTGATTGTTTTTGATTTGGATGGCACGCTGACTTTGAGCAAATCGCCTGTCGACGATAAAATTTCCGGATTGCTCCACCAATTGCTGGGGTTGGTGCAGGTGGCTGTCATTTCGGGGGGCGGCTGGCCGCAGTTCGAAAATCAATTGCTGCCAAAACTCCCCCGGGACGAAAGGCTTGGACGTTTAACCATACTCCCTACCTGCGGGACACAATTATACCGGTGTGCCGAAGGCAAGTGGACTAAGGTGTATTCGGAAGATTTGCAGCCCGACGAAAAACAAAAAATCATCAGTTCGCTCCACCAGGCACTCGAAACGGTAAATCTCCCGGTTGAAAATCGTTGGGGCGAAACTATCGAAGACCGCGGAACCCAAATTACTTTCTCGGGCCTGGGCCAGCATGCACCGCTGGACGAAAAGATAAAATGGGACCCCCACTTTTCGAAACGCAAGGAAATACGGTCGGTTCTGATTGGAATGCTGCCGGGGTTTAACATCAGCATTGGCGGTACCACTTCCATTGATATTACCAAACCGGGTATCGACAAAGCTTTCGGGATCAGGAAACTCCACGAGATACTGAATATCCCGCTTGAAGGCATGTTGTATGTGGGCGATTCCTTGTTTCCGGGAGGCAACGACTACCCGGTCAAACTTTCGGGTGTACGAACCATCCCGGTGAAAAATATACTTGATACCGCCGGGGTTATCCAAAGAGTCATTTCCGGAATCGTATCCGAAAGGGAGTTTGATTCTGCTGAAACCGAAAGTTTCGACGGAATCCACCTCACAAGGCTCGGGTCGGTCATGAAACCACAACCCGGCAACCTGCTCGAAGCAAACGGCACGCTGAACCCGGCTGCCGTGCGCGGTCCTGATGGTGAATTATACCTTTTCCCTCGGTTTGTTTCGAACGACAACAGTTCGTGCATTGGCATTGCCAGGGTGTTGTTCGACAGCGCGGGTAATCCGTGCTGCACCGAAAGGCTTGGCATAGCGCTTGAACCCGAAGCCGTGTATGAATTCCGCGCCGATGGGGCAGGTGGCTGCGAAGATGCACGCGTTACCTTTGTAGTGCCTCTGAACCGGTATTTTATGACTTACACAGCTTTTTCGTCGTTGGGGCCAAGGATTGCGGTGGCTGTATCCGACGATTTGTTCCATTGGAAAAGGCTCGGACTGGCCACATTCGAATCGTTCAACGGGATAGATTTCGTGAATGTCGACAACAAGGATGCAAGCATTTTTCCCACAGCCGTCCCAAACCATGCTGGCAAAATGCAAATGGCGCTGATACATCGCCCGCTTTTCCCCGATACACGCCCCGAAGAAACTGTCCGGAAAACTTCATGGCGCGAAGTGGATGTTTTCCACGAAAGTATCTGGATTTCTTTTTGCCCCATGCCGCCGAAAGACGGGAACCTCGAAAAACTGGGGGTTTTCAATTCGCACCACCGGCTGGCAACCCCGGTTTACCCTTGGGAACGGCTCAAAATCGGTGGAGGCCCCCCGCCTGTACTCACCGACCAAGGCTGGTTGTTGCTTTACCATGGCGTGGGCGAAATACCCGACCACGGGAAAGGCAACGCCTTGTGCTATTCGGCAGGCATGATGGTCCTTTCCAGCGAATTCCCCCTCAGGGTTTTATACCGTTCAAAGAAATCGGTTTTAAGCCCTTCGTTACCGGAAGAGCGCAAGGGTGTTGTACCCAACGTTGTTTTCCCCACCGGAATCGACCGCCGTTACGATATCAACAAACCCAACCGCTTTGATGTCTACTATGGCATGGCCGACCAGAGCATCGGGGTTGCCCGGCTCGATTTGCCCGGGGAATTTCTCTTTGATGGCGAATCGGACCCGCCTGATGCAAAGGTTTGATACTGGGCTTGTTCCGGGGGTATGTTAAATGTCGGAATTGTTCAAGAAAAACAACTTGGTCGGATAGTATGGGTACGCCAATTGATGATAATATGAAAACAACCTTCCAGAAGATTATTACCATAACTAAGAATTCGTTCAAGGACTGGTTTGGTAAAGACCCGTTTCGCGAAAGTGCGGCTATTGCGTATTACGCCATATTCTCGCTGCCCGGGCTGTTGGTGGTGATAATTGCCGTTGCCGGGTATTTTTTTGGAACCGAAGCTGTCAACAACCAGCTGGCAGTCCAGCTTACTTCAACCATGGGAGCCGATACGGCCAAACAAATACAGAATATGGTTGCGGAAGCCAGCAAGTTTGAAAACTCCCTGTTGGCAACCATTATCGGTGTTGTGACCATTCTGGTGGGCGCAACAGGAGTGTTTGCCCAATTCCAAAAATCATTGAATGCGATTTGGGAAGTGAAACCCGATTCCGGGAAATCAGGAATCATCGAATTGCTAAAAGTGAGGTTGTTTTCTTTTGGATTAATCGTTTCCATTGCTTTCCTGCTGGTTATCTCGCTTGTTGTCTCGGCTCTTTTAAGTGCTTTCGGGACTTGGCTTGCCCAGATGTTTTCCCAAGCAGTGGTTATTACCGTACAATCGTTAAATATTTTATTTTCATTTGTAATCCTTTCTACATTGTTTGCGCTTATGTTTAAAATACTGCCTGATGCCAAGATAAAGTGGAAGCATGTGTGGGTAGGGGCCGTTGTTACCACCTTATTGTTCGAAATCGGCAAATTTGCCTTGGGATTATATTTCGGGAAAGCCGAGCCGGGTACTGGTTACGGAGCGGCAGGGTCGGTCATCTTGATATTGCTATGGGTTTCATACACTTCCATGATTGTGTTGTTAGGGGCTGAATTCACCCTCAACTACGCCAAAATGTTTTCGCGCAATATTGCTCCAAGCGACTTTGCGAAGAAAAATCCGCATGTGCGGAATTAGTTCAATTGGCGTTGAACGGTAGTGTCGCGGGGCTTCTTGCTGATGCCCGGGCAACCCGGGTAGGCTCGTAACCATTTGCCATTCCTCAACCATTCCCCGGGGGATTATTTCGGCAACCCAAAAACATTCCAAGCTGATTTTTAATGTGGCGTAAAATGCATGATTATTCGGAAAATATTACCCGGATCCATAAGATTGGCATGATTAATGTCAATAAATGGGGATTGAAGCACAAATTGTTTTTAAAAACGTTCAAATAATTTGTTTTTAATAAAAATATTTTGCGTATTTTTCCCGCTCATAAAAAGATTGTATTTAAATAGTTATTCACGTTAAAAAATTGAAAGGTATGAAACCCGTAAGGAAATTGAAAATATTCAGGAAAGCCCACATTGGGCACCTGAAAAGGCTCTATCAAAAAAGTATCGGCCATTTGCTTGACAATGGGAATTGGAAATCGATTTCTGGTTACACAGGCGAAAAAACGAACTCGCTGCTCAAATGGGGAAGCGATTTGAACATATTCAAGGCTCCTGCCATTGTGGGTATTAAAATCATATACCACAAGAGCCTGGCTTTCTTGTTCGACAGCTCTCCAAAACCTGCCGCAGCCATGGTTTCGGAAGATAATTACCTTTACCGCGATTTGTCGGGTTCTGAAGCCCCTGCCGAAAAGTCGGAAAAGGAACTGAAGATTTTCAAATATCCAACTATCGAAAGCCTTAAAACATTGTACAATAAGAGTATAGGCAAGCTTTGATACAGGATGTTACGCAAGTAAAGAGGACTGGTTACCATGTGATTTTCAAAACGGTATCCAGTCCTCTCCTTTTATGGCAAAAAACAGCACTCGGCATTCATTGTGTTTATATTCAGGCTAATACATGCGCCGAATCCTAATAATTAAGTGATTAATATAAAGTTTTATAACTCCTTGAAACCGGGAAACAATTGTTTTGGCAGGGGTGTTAGTATTAAAAACTACAAACCAGCAACTTATGTTTTATTCAAACCGTTGAATTTTAATTTTGTTACAAACTACTAAACTTAACTTGGAATAATTATGAAAACAAAATTTTTTTATCCGTTGATTCTTGTGATGGGATTGTTTTTTGCAGGTACTGCCATAAATATGAATGGGCAGACAAAGAATAAGTCGGGACATTATCAAAGTACTACAACTACTACATACACATGCCCCATGCATCCCGAAGTTGAGTCGAACAAATCCGGCAAATGCCCCAAATGTGGTATGGATTTGGTAGAAAAGAAAGACTTGAAAAAAGACCGGAATATGAAAAACCGGAACGATTCGACTTACATGAACGACTCAACCAATACCAACAAAAACATGAACCGCGATATACCCATGTAACGCGCAGATTTACGGGACTATAAGCTTAAAACTGCATCCACGCCAGATGCAGTTTCTTTTTTTCCTTGCAGTGCAGTGGCTTACCTGATTCCAGACTCGAACCGCATGAAATCACGGGCTATCCGGTCCATCACTTGGTTTATGCGTTCATCGGGTGCTTTTTGCAGGGTGTTCGCATTGTACCAGTCAATGATTTCGCGGGATCCTTCGCGGAATGATATGCGGGGTTTGAATTCAGGCACCAGCATCCTTATTTTCGAATTGTCAAAAATCATGCTGTGCGACTTGTCTCCAAGCAATCCCGGGCCAATGGTTTCATCGTACATGGCGTAAATGTTGGATGGAACATAAACAAACCCGGGCTTTACCTTCAGTCCATCTGCCAGCGTGTTGTAAATATCGTTCCAGGTTAGCAGTTCGTCCGAAGTAATGTGAAATGCCTGGTTAATGGCTGCCGACTTGTCGAACAACCCGACTAGCCCCACCGCAAAGTCGCTGTGATGTGTCAATGTCCAGATGGACGTTCCGTCGCCGTGAACCACCACTGGCAAGCCTTGCCGCATGCGGTGCAGTACAGTGTAGCCGCCCACAAGGGGAACCAGCGTTTTGTCGTAAGTATGCGAGGGCCTTACAATTGTATACGGGAATCCGTTTTTGTAATAAGCTTCGCGCAACGCGTTTTCGCAGGCAATTTTGTTCCTGGAGTACTCCCAATAAGGATTTTCGATGGGGGTGTTTTCTGTTACTGGCAGTTGTGCCGGTGGCTTTTGGTAAACCGACGCCGAACTTATGAAGATGTATTGGTTTGTCTTGCCTGAAAAAAGCCGCATGGCGTTTTCTATGTGCTCGGGTAAAAAGGAGATGAAGTCAACCACCACATCAAACCTTTGGTTTTCAATGGCTTTACGGGCTTCTTCAAAATTCCGTATATCGGCAACAAGTGTTTTTACCCCCTCCACGTTCCTTATTCCGGCGCTTTTCCCCCTGTTCAAATGGTATAAGTCCATCCCGCGTTTTACGGCAAGTTCGGAACATGCCGAACTGATAATGCCTGTGCCACCAATAAAAAGTACTTTCATATTTACATTACTTGCTGTGAATAGATAAACTACCTGATTGAAACAATAAATCGTGAATTTTGGTTGCAAACCTACATGTTTTTTCTGGATTTAAAAACCAGCGGGTGGCTTGTTGGGAGTTGACTTCCAGCAAAGCCATTTTCATTCCGCCCGGCATCCAGGTGTTATTTAACTCCCGTATCGGAACAATCCATTATGGGCTTTGTTTTACATGTGTCGAATAATCAGTACCTTAAACAAGGAATTGTTCGGAAAAGCTTATCGTTTGAATTACCGGATTAGTGAAGTGGATATATATTCTTCAACCTAAAACCTTAAAGTTATGAGTCACGAAAGATTTCAAAATTGCATAGATGAATGTAATTCATGTGCAACCATGTGCAACCATTGCGCTGTGTCGTGCTTGCATGAAGATGATGCCAAAACAATGGCCACGTGTATTGAACTGGACATGCAATGTGCGGCAATATGCAGGGCGGCAGCCGAAATGATGTCGCTGGGTAGCCAATATGCGGTTCAATTATGTGCCTTGTGTGCCCAGGTTTGCGATGCATGCGGCATGGAATGTGGCAGGCACAACGTGCAACACTGCCAGGATTGTGCCGAAGCTTGCCGGAATTGCGCGATTGCTTGCAGGGAAATGAGTTTGCAAAATGCTACGGTTTGAACCGGCTGGCAAAGTTTTTAGCACGGTAGCTGCCCGTATGCCAGTTGCGACTGTGCGCTGGATTCCCGGATTCCGATTTTTTAATTGAAAAGAGGCAACCTGCAAAGGCTGCCTCTTCTTCTTTTGCGGAAAGTCAGGGATTCGAACCCTGGGTACAGTTACCCGTACATCGGTTTTCGAGACCGACCCATTCGACCACTCTGGCAACTTTCCCTCTGGAAATTTCCGTTTGCAAATGTACGAAAAAAAGTTGTTCCGACCATACTTCCCCGGATTTTGTTTTACTTTTTCGGGTTAATCCAGGCAGCTTCAACGCGCCACTATCCGGCATGAACCGGCATTTACTAAATATTTTTCAAAAAAATGCACGAAAAAAATCGGTCTTTAGTTCGGACTGTATAAAATTTGTATAATTTTGTAACTCTTTCCTTTCTCCTGTTTTTCGTATCTGCATAAGTTTTCCGAAACCATTTAAAAATTAATGCCATGAATGTAAAAACAACCCTCGACAAATTATCACGGCAATTCCCCAATGAATTGGAATATCTACAGGCCGTTGAAGAAGTATTGCTTTCCATTGAAGAAATTTACAACGAGCATCCCGAATTTGAAAGGATGAACATTATCGAGCGCATTTGTATCCCCGACCGCATTTTCACTTTTCGGATCAGTTGGTGCGACGACCAGGGGAATGTGCGGACGAACATGGCTTACCGTGTGCAACACAACAATGCCATTGGAACTTACAAAGGTGGTATCCGTTTCCACGAATCGGTGACCCTTTCAATCCTGAAATTCCTTGCTTTTGAACAGACTTTTAAAAATGCGCTTACAACCCTGCCAATGGGAGGTGCAAAGGGTGGTTCCGATTTTAACCCGCAAGGGAAATCCGATGCGGAAATCATGCGTTTTTGCCAGGCTTATATCTTGGAACTCTGGCGGCACATTGGCCCTGTAACCGATGTGCCTGCCGGCGATATTGGTGTCGGGAGCCGCGAGGTGGCCTACATGTATGGCATGTACCGCAAGCTTGCCCGTGAAAACACCGGGACATTCACCGGAAAAGGACTTGAGTTCGGCGGTTCGCTTATACGCCCGGAAGCAACAGGCTACGGCAATATCTATTTCCTGATGAACATGCTGAAACTGCGGGGTATTAATGACCTGAAAAACCAGCTTGTTTCAATTTCCGGTTCGGGGAATGTGGCAACCTACACGGCCCAGAAGGCCATCGAACTCGGGGCAAAAGTCATCACCATGTCCGACAGCAACGGCTATATTTACGACCCCGATGGAATCGATACGGAAAAACTGGCTTACATATTTGACTTGAAAAATGTGCAACGTGGCCGGATTCGCGAATATGCCGAAAAATATGGCTGCAAATACGTTGAAGGCCAAC
>DATGXD010000250.1:0-8290 GCA_035299105.1 Paludibacter sp.
CGAAATGGCCAAGGCCGAAATCGAAGAAATAGAGCCGAAAATCCCGGAAATGGAAGAAAACATCAAACTCCTGTTGATACCTGCCGACCCCGAAGACAACAAAAACGCCATTGTGGAAATCCGTGGCGGCACTGGAGGCGACGAGGCTGCCATTTTTGCCGGCGACTTGTTCCGCATGTACACCAAATATTGCGAATCGAAAGGCTGGAAGGTGGAAGTGACCAACACCAGCGAAGGCACATCCGGTGGTTTTAAGGAAATAATATTCACCGTATCGGGCGAGAACGTATACGGGATATTGAAATACGAATCGGGCGTACATCGCGTGCAGCGCGTACCGCAAACCGAAACCCAGGGACGTGTGCATACCTCGGCGGCAACCGTGGCCGTGCTGCCCGAAGCCGAAGAATTCGACATTGAACTGAAGGAATCGGATGTGCGTGTCGACACATTTTGCTCGTCGGGTGCTGGGGGACAGTCGGTTAACACCACCTATTCGGCCATCCGGCTGGTGCATATTCCAACCGGCATAACCGTTCAGTGCCAGGACGAAAAATCGCAGCACAAGAACAAGGCAAAGGCCATGATTGAACTCCGGTCGCGTATCTATGCCATCGAACACCAAAAATACCTGGACGAAATTGGTTCGAAACGAAAAACCATGGTTTCGACCGGCGACCGGTCGGCTAAAATCCGCACCTACAATTACCCGCAGGGCCGTATTACCGACCACCGGATAAACTTCACAATCTATAACCTGACGGCATTCATGGGAGGCGATATCCAGGGTGTAATAGACCAACTGATTGTGGCCGAAAATGCGGAAAGGCTGAAAGAGAATGAATTATAATAATCCCTACCCCTAAAAGGGAACTGTAAATATTTTTATGAATTAACAGCCTGTTTTAATAGGCCAGGGCTTCAACCCTATGCGACAAATAAAACGAACAAACAGTAAATTGTAAAACTTGTCCGACTTTTGGCGGATGAATTAATAGTAACTATCCCAATGACTAAACAGGAACTTTTTGAAAACATTCAGCGCAAGAAATCTTTTCTTTGCGTGGGGTTGGACACGGATGCCAATAAAATCCCGGAACACTTGTACAATGAATCGGACGATGCGATTTTCGAATTCAACAAAGCGATTATCGATGCTACCGCCGACCTTTGCGTGGCTTATAAGCCAAACCTGGCATTCTACGAAAGCCTTGGGCTGCAAGGCTGGGAAATCCTGGAACGCACGGTGGATTATATCCGCGAAAAATATCCCGACCAATTTATCATCGCCGATGCTAAGCGTGGCGATATTGGCAATACTTCGGCCATGTATGCCCGCACATTTTTTGGAAACATGCAGTTCGATTCGGTAACGGTGGCCCCTTACATGGGCGAAGATTCGGTAACACCGTTCCTGGGCTACGAAGGCAAATGGGTAACCCTGCTGGCATTGACTTCGAACAAGGGTGCATACGATTTCCAGTTTATGAAAGATGACGAAACGGGCGAACGCCTGTTCGAAAAAGTGCTGAAAACTTCGCTTTCGTGGGGGAACGATGAAAACATGATGTATGTGGTAGGCGCTACCAAAGCCGAAATGCTCACCGATATCCGGGCCATAGTACCCGAACATTTCCTGCTTGTCCCGGGCGTTGGTGCGCAGGGGGGCAGCTTGCAGGATGTGGCCCGCTACGGGATGAACAGCACCTGTGGTTTGCTCGTAAATTCCTCCCGGCAAATACTTTACGCTTCATTAGACACGGACTTTGCACAGGCTGCACGTGCCGAAGCGCAAAAAGTACAGGCCGAAATGGAAGAATTGCTGAAAGGGGCAAAGATAATTTAACACGAGTTCGATTTGGCAAGCTTTCGGAATCGAATTTGTATAATTCCGCATTCCGTGCGGGGTAGTGAAATTTAATATTACGACAATGAAAAGCCCGGCAAGGTCCAACCATGCCGGGCTTTTCATATTGAATTTCCGCTTGTTTATAATTGCTTTCCGAAAATCATGACCCGATACCCCAGCTGGCACGATATAAAAATCATGCATCCGGGATACCGGTTTCATGAATTCATTATCTTCCAAGATAACTTTCAATGTCTTTTACCATTACTCCTACCCTACCAACTGTGGATTTAAGTTCTTCGGGGGAAATCCCGAACCTCCTGCTCCAGTAATTGAGTTCCCACGATTCATTCACATTGACACGGGATGAATCTGATGGTCTCCTGTTATTCGATTTATCCGACATATTCTTCCTCTTTTTATTATATACTTGTTTCTGTTTCCTCCAATGCAATAATCAGCGTTTGACAAGTAAATATCCCTATACAGAACAAGGCCCCACGACACTGACATCACTACTTATGTAACTCTATTCCATCCCGGTTTGTTCATTGGCCACTCATTTTACTGCATCTTTCCCGCACATTTTTATACATACAAAAACAGGACGACCCCGTGGGACCGTCCTGCCAACTATAATCAACCGGGAAATAAACCATTATTCAAACATATTCCTGAAATGGGAAAAGAAATTGCGCGAAGCAGAAGCATTTGGCTTCACATTCTCCGATTTGGAAAGTTTTTCGAAAGTAGCCTTTTCATCCTTGCTGAGGTTTTCAGGGATATACACCCCTATATTCACCAGCAAATCACCTGTCCCATAACGATTTACACTTGGCAGACCTTTCCCTCGGAGCCTGAGGACCTTTCCGGGTTGCGTTCCAGGGGTAATGGTCACTTTCACTTTCCCTTCGACCGTAGGCACCTCGACAGATCCACCGAGCGTGGCCATGGGAACTGTAAGCAACAGGTTGTATATCAGGTCATTTTCATCCCGTATTAGTTCAGGGTGCTTTTCCTCTTCGACAAGTACCAGCAAATCGCCGTTAACTCCTCCACGGCGGGCGGCATTTCCTTTCCCGTTAACGGAAAGTTGCATGCCTTCCATAACGCCGGCCGGGATATTCAACGAGATAACCTCTTCTTCGCGAACCACCCCCTCGCCATTACAGTGCGAACACTTTTCCTTGATAATTTTTCCATCGCCACCACAAGTCGGGCATTCGGCAGTGGTTTGCATTTGTCCCAGGATAGTTTGCTGTACTCGGGTAACCCTGCCCTGGCCCTTGCAAGTCGAACAAGTTTCGGTTGCCGAACCATGTTCGGCTCCTGTACCGCTGCAATGCGAGCACATTACCTGCTTTTTCACCTTTATCTTCTTTTCAACGCCTTTGGCAATTTCGGCTAAAGTCAACTTCACTTTCACACGCAGGTCGGAACCCCGCCGGACACGCTGTCCACCACCGCGCTGTCCGCCGCCAAACCCGCCGAACCCGCCAAAATGTCCACCGAAGATATCGCCGAAATGAGAGAAGATGTCATCCATGTTCATGCCGCCACCGCCAAAGCCATTGCCTGCCGCACCGCCAACGCCGGCATGGCCGAACTGGTCGTAACGCTGGCGCTTCTGGCTGTCGCTGAGCACCTCGTAAGCTTCGGCAGCTTCTTTGAATTTCTCTTCGGATTGTTTGTCGCCGGGATTTTTATCCGGATGATACTGGATAGCCTTTTTACGGTAAGCTTTTTTAATTTCTTCAGCGGATGCCGTTTTGGGAACTTCCAATATTTCGTAATAATCTCTTTTGGTCATATATGTATGTTCTGATAAATGCTTTTGTACTTAACGGGTTTCAAGACACTGTTTTTACATTCATTATAAAACGGACAAGTCTCTTCAAAATGAACCGGTCTTACCTGAAATAAAACCTGTTGCATATGAAGAGAAACCCCGATGCTATTCTCATTTCACCATTCCTTGCAAGCGGAACAGCCTGTTTTCCATTTATTCTCCAACAACAACTTTCGAATAGCGTATCACTTTGTCGTTCAAGGTATAACCTTTCGAAACACAGTCAATAATCTTTCCTTTCAAATCTTCGGTTGGCGCGGGGAAAGTGGTTACCGCCTCGTGGAATTCGGTATCGAACGCCTGGTTTTCGGTTGGTATGGCCTTGACACCGTTTTGTTGCAAAAAGCCTACGAATTTCGAATAAATCAAATCAACACCATCTTTCACCGCTTGCACATCGTCCGATGTTTCCATGGCTTTCAGCCCCCTTTCGAAATCATCAATCAAAGGCAGCATGTCCGACAACACTTTTTCACTTGCGGTTTTGAGCAATTCCATGCGTTCTTTCGTGGTGCGTTTCCGGTAGTTGTCGAATTCGGCCATCAAGCGGAGATTCTTGTCATTCAGTTCGGCACAGCGCTGAATCATTACCTCAAGTTCATCCACTATTCCTTCAACCGCTTCTTCCATAATTCCCTCAGCAGCTTCGGTTGGTTGCTGCCCGGCATCTATAGTTTCCGATTCATTCTTAATTTCAGGAACGTCTTCCGTATGTTTTTGCTTTTTCATATTCATAAAAAATTTTTGTCCTCCGGCGTCTTCAGGAAAAGAGGACTGAAAATTGAAATAATAGTGTTTATGCTCTAATGGATTCAAAAATAACCACCTGCCAACAAATCCGCGCTTGTTGGCATGTTCGGGTTTTCCCAATCAATAACTTTGCCAAAACGGACACCTGCGGTTTTTGGCAGAAAGCGGGTGGCAGAATGGCAGGAATGCAGGTTACATCTGCCTCCAACGGGTCAAAATGTACCAAGCATCCCCTTTCCTTATTTACTTAACAGTGATTCATTGCCCTACCCTTTCATTACATTCAGCATTGTCAGCATCTTGTTGTCAGTCTCTTCCCATTCCCTTTCAGCAATGGACGACATGGTGATTCCAGCCCCGCTATATAACACGAACTGCTTGTCGAACAACTGGAGGCAGCGCAGGTTGACATACAGGGCGGTTTTGCCGTCGACATTCAGCGGCCCGAGGAACCCGGTATAATAATCCCTGTCATGCGCTTCGTTGGATGAAATAAAGTGGCAGGCTTCGGTTTTGGGCAAACCGCCTACCGAAGGCGTTGGGTGGAGGGCATTCAAGACCTTTCCCAACCCATCTCCCAGCTCGCTTTTGGGGAATTCGAAGCTAGTTTGCAAATGAATAAGGTTGGCTGCACGGAAATTTACGGGTCCTTCCTTTGTAAATTCCCTCACTCCAAGCGAACGGAGCGTTTTCTCCACAAAATCAGTCACAATGCATTGTTCTTCAATTTCTTTTTCGCTCCAGACATAAGGTCCTATCTTCGATTCGGAAGCAAGTTGCGTACCGGCCAGGGACACCGTTTTCACCGTTTCGCCCTCGACCAGCAACAAAGGTTCGGGCGAAGCACCCAGCCAGCAGCCTGCCCCGGGGAGCTGGATCAGGTAAACGAAGGCGTACCTGTATTTTTCGCAAAGCTTTAAATAAAAACCGGGGATATCAAAATTTTCCTCGAGGTTTTCGACCCGTATCTTTGACAGAACGACCTTATGGAATTTCCCTGCTTCCATTTCCTTTATAGCCGTCGCGACTTGGTGAATGTAAACAGTTTCAGGGGTCGTTTTCATTTCCTTCGCAATGTTTTTTTGAACCGGGACAAAACGTTTATTCCCACTAAGCCATTCAATAAAAGCGGGTTCAATATTATCCCCGCTGAATGTGCTGTCCGGTTCGAGCAAAAAAGCGCCATGCCTGGCGTTCACAGAAAAAGGGGACATGACGAATCCGGACAAGTTATCGACAGGTCCTGCCAAAGACAGCTCGGCCGGTTCCGATGCATGTTGCACCAGTGTCTTGATCTCGGTGTGCAAAGGCAATCGGTAGGATACAAACGGAATGCCTTGTTCCAGGCACACCCCTTGCAAATTAACAAGCCGCCTGTATGTAGATTTTTCGAAATCCATTTTTATTTCAAAGTTTTACGGGGATTATCCGGTTTGTAAGACGGCAAATCGATACAAGCTTTCCATGTTTGTCTTCAATCCTGATTTCCCATACATGCGATGTTTTCCCTTCGTGGACGAGGGTACCTATTCCGAACACCTCGCTTTCGGAAGTAGTTCCCACATGGCTTCCACTTATTTCAACTCCCAACACCTGGAATTTCAAGCTATCGACAAGCATGAATGACCCCACGCTGCCGACCGACTCGGCCAAGGCCATGGAAGCGCCTCCATGCAAACGTTTCATGGGCTGAAAAGTTCGTTCGTCTACCGGCATACTTGCAACTAGCCTGCCAGCCGAAAGTTCGATGAACTTGATTCCCAAATGTTCCATCAAGGTATTCCTGCAAACTTGGTTAATGATTTCGGGTGTGAATGTCGTATCCATATGCTAAAAATTATAAGTCCAGAACCTACAAGGGTGATGGAGGTTATATAGATTTGTCTTTTATAAGGTCGAATATACAATTGGGGTGACGTGTTTTTTCATGCTCCCCTTGCATTGCATTCATGTTTTATTGCCTTGTACCCCTTGTGAGATACAACGGCTTATTCCCAAGCAAGTTTAATTTTCACATAAATATTCCGGCCTGGCTCCAGCTTGACAATCCCGCGGTTAGAAGACAGGTGGTCGGTGTAAGCCGCATCAAAGAGGTTGTTCACGCCTGCCCACATTTGCAAAGTAGTTTTATTGAGGGCTATTCCACCACCATGGATGTCAACATTATAAACAACATGTCCCGGGGTAGCTGTTTCACCCGGAGCTATTTCATGCTGAGTTGCAGCCCACAAAGCCGAAACCGAAACCCCTGTACCCCGTTCCAGTTGGTAATTGAATGCAGCAAAACCGTTCATTGGCGGTATGAGGGGTAAAAAATCATTCTTGTCCACATCTCTCGCCCGGACATGCGAGGCATTTGCCTCCATCGAGAAATGCTTGTCCCATATCCATTTCCCTTCGAATTCAACTCCCATAAACAAAGCGCGGCTAATGTTCACATTGATGAAAGCAGTTTCGGAAGTTGGTGATCCATCAGCATCTATATAAGTGTAAGTTCCCCTCTGCTCGGTTATCAGGTTGTTCAGGTAATTGGCATAAACATCGGCTTTCAGCCTGAGTTTACCACCCAGGAATGTATAGCCCAGGTTGGAAAAAATGCCTCTTTCAGGTTTCAGATTGGGATTCCCCACATGCTTGGGGCCGTCAAGTTCAATTAACTTGAAACGTTCCTCGATGGAAGCAGCCCGGTACGAGTTGGACAGGGACAAGGTAAATTGTTGGTTGCTCACCGGGATGAAGGTGAGGTTGACATGGGCAGCATATGCCGGGTCCTCGTGTACAGAAGCCACAAACAGGACTTTTCTTGGCAGGTTCTTGACATCCGTGGCAACATTGTTTTTGACGGTGTACTTGAAAAGCGGGCTAAATGCGGTGTCGTTGGCTGTTTGGATATAATCAAGCCGGACCCCAGCATTCAAAACCAGCTTTTCGGGTTGGATTTTCCAGGAATAATGGGCAAAAACGCCAGCATCATACATTTTGGCATGGGGGGTTGGCAAATCGCCGGTCACGGTGAGCAAGGTGTCCGCGTTGTTTTTTTCGGTGAGTTTAATGGTTTTGGCATCGCGCAACCAGCCTTCGGCACCCAGCGTAAGGGAGTGGTAATAGGTGAACTGCCAATCGGTGGTAAGTTTCAGCCCCGATGTTTTGTTCAAACTTGAGGGGTATAGCTTGTTGGTCGAATTGGGCACCAGCTCAACGTCGCGACTGATATTTTGTGTATAGGCTTTAAATACAATCTGGCGCAGGTTGTCGTTCAAATCCGAAATAATGTATTCGCCAGCCAGCTGGTTCCTTGAAATTCCGGTATACCGCGCGACGACAGAGGCCGAGAAAGTCCGTCCGCCCGGAATGCCGATATCCCAGCCTCCGAAATGCTGGTAATTGGCTTTGAATTCGCGGTTAGCCGAATACTTCACACCCGCTTTCAATCCCCACGATGCGTCGTGGAATTGGCTGCTGAGCAGCGGACCGGCTGGTGTCATGGTGTTTTGCGCTGTACGGAAACTACCGTCCAACGCCATATACCACTGGTTGGTTGTGAAGCTGACATTGGCAAAATTCGCCCACAAATTATTGACCGTATTAAATTCAGAGCCAACATTTCCTTTCGCCTTGAATGTCGTTGTATACGCAGGTGTCTTTGTTACAAAATTCACCACGCCACCCATGGCGCCTGTACCGTACAGTACTGAACTTGCACCCTTAATGACTTCGATTCTCTCAATATTATTGATATTGATTGTCGATAGCGGCCCGGCATGTTCGGTAGCAGTCTGAATCCGGTCGCCATCCACCATTTCGAGCAAGCGTTGTTCCGAGAATCCCCTTATATTCAATGT
>DATGXD010000251.1:0-38756 GCA_035299105.1 Paludibacter sp.
TGTTGCAATGTGGCCACTTTTGCCACCGTACGCCTTAAAAGTGGGTTTTTCAACCGCTCGAAAGCCGGGACGTATTTTATCAGCACGTCTTCCAAATCGGGGTAGGTTTCAATTAAATCTATCACCTTGGTTTTCGGGGTAATTACCAATTCTTTCTTTTCCATGACGATAAGTTATTTGTAGGATAATATTCGTTGTTCGCCCTCCAATTCACGGTAAGGGGTCACATTATGCGAAACTTCCAACGTCCCCAGGTATTCTCCTTTTTCATTCCGCAACGCAAAGTATTCGATATAAATGAGTTTTCCACCCATGTTAATCCAGAAAGGAACACGGCTCTGGTGTCCGCTTTTGAAATCGTCGAGGATTTTGTCCACAACATGGGCACTTGCAGGCGGATGGCAATGACGTACATCCCGGTTCAGGATAGCACGGTTGCGCTGGAAAATGCGTTCGGCGCTTTGGGAAAAATATTTCACCTTGTCATCCCTATCCACGAAAGTGATATCCACTGGCAAGGTGTTCAAGACAGCCATGATTTCTTCG
Organism: Paludibacter sp.; assembly: GCA_035299105.1. Lineage (GTDB taxonomy): Bacteria > Bacteroidota > Bacteroidia > Bacteroidales > Paludibacteraceae > Paludibacter. Next base: position 547 of record DATGXD010000251.1, read on the forward strand.
GCGGTGAAACTGCCCGAAGTCAACTGTATATTACTACCGGCCTTTTGCGATTCGTTGATTGACTGTTCTTTAGCCCATTCAGGCCGCCAGTTTTTTTCCGGGTCGTACAGGCAAAACCCGATTTCGATGGACTGGCGGCTTATTTCGTACCAATCTTCTTCGGTAAGCATGTCCAAAGCCATGGGGAAAAGGATTTCTTCTTCCTTCGTAACCATTTCCTGTGCTCCACGCACAGCAGGCCTCAGAATCATTTCAACAACAGCAATAAATTCATCCTTGCTAACCCCGGCAACCTGCAACACTTCCATGGAACCTTTAACCAACTCGCGGATTTCATCATGCTTCCCCCACATCACTTTCGGGGGACCGGTGATTCCTTGTTTTTCGAGATAGGGAAACACCAGGTATTCTTTCCGCTGGTAATGCTTGTCCACATCGAATAAATTGTTGTACAAGCCGCGCAATTTCAGGATATTGCTTTCATTAAACTCACCTGCCGCAAGTTCCATATCGGAAATTAAAGCAAGAATTGAATTGCATACTTTCCGGATTTCACCGTTCTCCTTTCGGAAAACATCCACCGGATGGCCCTCGGCAACAGGCTTCAATGCCGACAAATCGATGCGCCCCTCAAGCACGGCAGAATGGGCGTCGCAAAGATTGAGCACCTCTTCTTCGGGAAGCCCCTCACTAATTAGCTCTTGCTCGACTTCAACCACTTCGCCATACGGAATTTTACTGAGGGAAAGCAAAAGTTCGTCGTGGACAGAGCCTTGTGTCTCGCCTCCATGCAATTTCAGAATCAGCTCCTTCAATTTGGCTTTCCTAACCTGGGAGTTATTAATTAGCTCGCTCATTTTATTTGATTATTAAGTTGTTATACTCAAGAAACTAATCAAACCCATTCTTCCTTTAAAATATTGCCCCTTGTGCCTGCAACCACCAACTTGACCGGGATTTTCCGGCCGGCTTCCGAAACCGCTTTTTGCGCCATACCGAATAAACCACCACAGCATGGAACTTCCATAATTATGACAGTGAGCGTATTAATGTAAGAACGATTAACCATGGACTTAAGTTTTTCGACATATGCTTCTTTGTTGCTGTCCAATTTCGGGCAAGCAATTGCCAGGATTTTCCCGGCCAGGAACCGTTCATGGAAACCGGCAATACTGTAGGCCACACAGTCGGCCGCCAGCACCACATCGGCTTCACGGAAATATCCAGCTTCGGGGTTCAGCAAATGCAGTTGCACAGGCCATTGGCGAAGTTGTGATTGTGGTTCGGGACTTTCCATTTTAAAAGCGGGTGAGGCAACCGGGGCAAACGACATTTCGCGGCTTCCGGGACAACCGCCACGATTATGCTGCTGTCCGGCAGCCACTGGAGCTTTAGTTGAACAACCAACCCCCTGATAGTTGTGTACCTGCTCAAAGTCGACCAGGATGTTGTTTGCCCGCAAATAGCCCACACCTTGTTTCAAATATTCGCTTTCGCCATGTTCTTTCAAATGCTTCAAATGGGCAATAATAGTTTTCTCACCTTTTGCAAGCATGCGTCCAATGGTGGCGATTTCGTCATACGGTTGAGCTTCGCGTTCTTCGAGCGTGATGGCGCCAACCGGGCAATCGCCCACACATGCACCCAACCCATCGCAATACAACTCGCTGACCATGCGAGCCTTACCATCAATCATCTGAAGTGCGCCTTCGTGACATCCCTGTACACAAGCCCCGCAACCATTGCAAAGCTCTTCGTCTATTTTAATTATTGTTCGTTTCATATGCCCTTGTAATATTATCCTATCAAACCTAGCGAGGTATCCCATTCTCCCCCGTTAAGGGACGGTGGTCATTTAATCATTGTAAGCAGCATTTTGAACTTCTCGGTAGCCACAACCGCGTGACGGATATTTGCAGGCATGATAATGCTTTCGCCTACACTTAAATCGAATGGCTGCCCATCAATAACAACCTGGCCTTTGCCATCAAGCACCTGGACGATAGCATCAAACGGGGCAGTATGTTCACTCAGGAATTCGCCCTTGTCGAATGCGAAAAGCGTTACATTGCCTTTATCGTTCCGGATAATAATCTTGCTGACTATCGAGCCGTCGGCGTATGCCACCTTATCGGCCATGCTGAATTTTTCAGCGGTTGGGAATGATTTATTTTCCATAGCTATTGTTTTTTTATTCGTGTATTTTAGTTTCTGGACAAAAGTATAGCTATAGGAACAAACAAAGTGTAACAATTGTTACACTTGGGATTTTTTTGTACTTTTACATGGTATTAGCAGTAAAAAAACAAAAGCCATGTATGAAAAAAGTGAATCTGTCGGAATGCCCGGTTTGCAGCAAATTGAAAATTGAAAACGAAGAAGATTTTTTGAAGGAACTGAAGTGTACGATAAAAGTTTATCCTAAAAATGAATTGATTATCAGGCAAGGTGATGTGTGTGACGCTTTGTATGTGCTCATTTCCGGGTCGGTTAAAACGGAAATGATTACCGAAAACGGGAATATCCTTGGCATAGAAATTATCCAGGCCCCGCGTCCGCTTGCACCTGCCTTTGTGTTTTCGGACAACAACCGTTTCCCGGTGGATGTCACATCGCTCCAGGAAGTGGAGGTCATGAAAATCCCAAAACCTGAAATCATGCGTTTGATGGTGTCCAATCCTGATTTCATGAGCAGTTTCATGACACACAATGCCAACCGGACGCAATTCCTGACCAACAGGTTGCAGTTGCTTTCAATCAAGACAATAAAAGGGAAGCTGGCACATTTCCTGCTCGAAAATTCAAAAGGTGAAGGACAACCATTCCATGTAAGCCGCAACCAGACCGAACTGGCCGATTTTTTTGCCGTTGCGCGCCCATCGTTGGCACGCAGCCTGTCGGAAATGGTGCAGGACGGGCTGGTCAGCATCAATAAAAAAGAATATACTATCTTGAATAATAACGGTTTAAGAAAGCTGCTAATCTAGTTCCTACATAATTTAAGCAGGTTCCGCTAAAGGTATTTTGAATAAAAACTCCGTAAGCACATGGCAAAAAAACAATTTATGGACACTTCAAACCATTATTTCAGCACAAAAGTCCGTCCTGTTTATTTCTTTTTCCATGGTGTCTTGTAAGTCCACAAAAGTGCCTGCGGGCATTTATTCCCCTCCCGATTCCATTAAAAATGCTTTAAGCATTTTGCCTTTTGTTCTCCTTCAATGACAAAACAATACAGAAAAAGCCACCGGTTATCCTTTTGTGTGCCTACTGTGCAATTTGTTTTTAAATTTTTGTCATGCGCTGAGAAAAATTTCTCTAGCGGTTTTTATTATCAGAAATTAGTACTACTTTTGCTCCCGCTTTGGTTTTGGTATGCGATTCCGTATATCGAATTAAAAGGGAAACAGGTGTAAATCCTGTACAGTCCCGCTGCTGTAAGCTCCTTCATTAATTAATAATTTACAATTAAGAATTAATAATTATTGAATAACGTATTGAACAACACTTTGCCACTGGTTTTTTCAGTGAACAGTGAACAGTAGAACAGTTTTTTAAACTGGCAACTGGCAACTGGCAACTGAATTCGGGAAGGCGTTCAAATACGGGAGTAAGTCAGAAGACCTGCCAAAAGACATCAATTAATTTTCAGAAGCTTTCGAGGAAAAAGCGACGAAACAGCAGCAAAAAATTCAATCCTTTTGCCATTGTTAGGTCATTTTCGGGAGCTATTTGATCGGTTTTTCATCGTCAAATAGTTACAACTGTGTTTAAAAAGTATTTATTACCAACATTCATTTTATTCTTAGCAGGAACGGCTCCGGTTATTGCCGAAGTTCCGGGCATGGACTCATTACGTACACATAAATTAAAAGAAGTGGAAGTAAATGGCTCTGGTTCGAAGCTTACACGTGCAAGCATGCCAACCCAAGAGATTAGCTCCAAAGACTTCTTGAAAATTAATGCTGCAAGTGTATCGGATGCTGTGAAACATTTTGCAGGTGTAACGGTAAAAGACTATGGTGGTGTTGGAGGGTTGAAAACAGTGTCTGTAAGAAGCCTTGGCGCTCAACATACGGCTGTGGCATATGATGGCATCACGTTGAATGATACTCAAACAGGCCAAATCGATTTGAGCCGGTTTTCGCTCGACAACGTAGAAACAATCTCTCTCAGCAACGGACAACCCGATGATATCTTTCAGCCAGCACGTATGTTTGCGTCAGCTGGTGTCATAAGTATTGTAACCAAAACTCCAAATTTCAGTAATGGAAAAAGCATTGAAGGACAGGGAAGCCTAAAATTTGGATCTTTTGGACTTCTTAATCCTTCCATTTCCATCAACAAGAAAATAAGCAAACATCTTGCTATCAATTTCAATAGCGAATATCTTTTTTCTCTGGGAAATTATCCTTACACCATGTATTATGGAGGTGCAAATGATAGTACAGCCAGAAAAAAGCGTTCGCATAGCGATGTTCATTCATTCAAAAATGAGTTTAACGCCTACTTTCAATTGCAAGAACGCGAAAAACTAAGCATCAAACTTTACAATTTTGATGGAGAAAGAGGCTTGCCAGGCTCCACCATTCTGTATAAACCAGATAATAATGCACGGCTTTGGGATCAGAATTTCTTTACTCAACTGCACTACGAAAACAAACAATCACAAAAACTGCAAACCCAATTTTCGGCAAAATACAGTCAATTTGCAAATCAGTACGAAGATATCAGCATCAATTTACCAAATGGGAAACAAGAAGACAGTTATTCTCAAAAAGAATATTATGTATCTGGATCAGTGCTTTTTCATCCAAAGGAGTATTTCTCTGCTTCATTTGCAACAGATGGTTCGTATAACACCATGAATAACAACTTTTCCGATTTTGCAATTCCCAGAAGAATAACTATCCTGAGTGTTTTGGCTTCAAAATATATTATCGAAACGCTAGACATATCAGCCAGCCTGTTGCATACCTACACCCACGAAACTGTGGAGCGTGGAACTGCTTCTGCCGACCGAAGCCGGTTTTCGCCAACCGTTTCTGCTTCCTGGAAACCATTTGAAGATAAATACTTAAGACTTCGTGCTTTCTATAAGGATGTTTTTAGGGTACCTACGTTCAATGACCTGTATTATCAACGTATGGGAAATCCATATTTAAAACCGGAAAAGGCAAAACAATTCAGCGTTGGAGTAATTAGTACCGACAAACTATTTCCGTTTTTAAAAAACATGACCTTTAGCACTGATATTTATTACAATGCAATTTCAGATAAGATTGTGGCTTTACCAAAAGAAAATCTTTTTGTCTGGTCAATGACCAATATGGATAAAGTCCGTATATATGGCACCGATATAAACTTCAAATGTGCTGCGCCAATAAATAATGACATGGAAATTCGATTCAAAATGGGATATACCTTCCAAATAGCAGAGCATGTGACTCCGGGAAGTAAAACTTATGGAGAACAACTCCCATATACTCCATTTCATTCCGGGACGTCATCTATATCGGTTAATACTAAATGGTGTGAATTTGGTTATTCAGGCTGTTACTCTGGCAAAAGATGGAGTAGAATTGAAAATAATATTAAAAGCAACTTAATGAATGGATATGCTAACCACTCAGTTTTCATATCAAAGAAACTCGACTTAAAGCCTTGCCAATTAAGCTTAACTGGAGAGGTATTAAACATATTGGATACACAATATGATATCGTTCAACACTATCCAATGCCTGGTAGAAGTTTGAGAATAACCCTATCTGCATATTTTTAACACGAAGTCAATTATATATAATATTTTACCAATTAATTAAATAAAACATGAAATCAATTTCAGTCTTTAAAAAAACAACTTTCCTATTGCTTTTAGTTCCTTTCTTTAACTCTTGTACAAACAATAACAACCCTGTTGAAACACCAACTGTCAGTACCGGCTTGCTGGTTCTTAACCAGGGATCATATGCAGGTAACAATGCAGAATTGACCTATTATGACTTCACGACTAACACTGCTACAAATGATTTTTTCAGCAGTATAAATAAACGTGGATTAGGAGATACAGGACAAGATATTTTAAAATACGGTTCTAAAATCTATATTTCGGTTTATGGTTCAAACCTTATTGATGTAGTAGACCTAAAAGGTACATCAAAAAAACAAATTGTGCTTAAAGATGCTAAGGGTAATGCTCAATCACCCCGTTCATTGGCTTCTTATAATGGAAAAATATATGTAACCCTTTTTGATGGTTTTGTAGCACGCATTGACACCACTACCCTTGCATCCGAAGCAGAAGTAGCTGTCGGGCCTAATCCTGAAGGCATTGCTATTACAAATGGCAAGATCTATGTTGCTAACTCAGGTGGAATGAACTACCCGAATTACGATAAAACAGTTTCGGTAATTAATCTCGCGTCTTTCACTGAAACAAAGAAAATTGATGTGGTGATTAATCCCGGAAAACTTCAGGCTGATGCTTACGGAGATGTATATTTAATTTCAGTAGGAAATTATGGTAGCATTCCTTATGCTTTCCAACGCATAAATAGTACTACCGATGCAGTAACAACAATACCGGATGTTGTTCCTTACAACTTCACCATTTCAGGTGATAAGGCATATTGTTACTATTACAATTACACAACAAAAGAGAAAAAATTCATGGTGTATGATGTAAAAAACGACGTTGTCTTATCTCAAAACTTTATTACAGATGGAACTACGATTGGAACAATACCTTATAGCATTAATGTAAATCCTGCAAATGGCGATGTTTACATTGGAGAATCTGATGGTAACACCACCGGAAAAGTAAACTGCTATTCATCGGAAGGTAAGTTTAAATTCAGTTTCCCGGCAGGCTACCAACCCACCGGAATTGCATTTATCACCAATAAATAAAAAACAGGCATTTATTTCCAAGAAAAATAAAATGCATGTATGGAATAATTGAAGATAAGATGCTGCCATATTTTATTTTCAGTTATTCCTATTTTAAACTACAATCAAATGAAAGGATACGTCCACGTTTACACCGGAAACGGGAAAGGTAAAACAACAGCTGCCCTGGGATTGGCTTTAAGGGCAACCGGAGCAGGCAAAAAAGTGTATATTGCCCAGTTTGCCAAGGGAATGCATTACTCTGAACTGGACGCTATTGCTAAACATTTGCCTGATATTACATTGAAACAATATGGGTTGGGTTGCTTTATCTTCAATGAGCCAAAACAAGCTGATATTGAAGCAGCTAATATAGGTTTGAGAGAAGTAGAAGCCATTATATCGGGCTGCGAATATGACATAATTATTCTGGACGAAGCCAATATCGCAACCTACTACAATTTGTTCAGCGTTCAGGATTTGATTAGCGTACTCAACAAACGAAATCCGGCAACAGAAATCATTATCACGGGGCGTTATGCCTGTCAGGAAATTATAGAATACGCCGACTTGGTGACGGAAATGGCTGAAATCAAGCATTATTACCAACAAGGCGTGCAAGCCCGGGTTGGAATTGAAAAGTAAAGCGCCAAAATCCCCGTGGGGACTTAATAGTCGGTATTAGAATTTAAAATAAAAAGACATGTTAAGTAAAGAAGCTGCATTCTTAAACTCACCCATGGGGGGATTGAGGAGACTTAATCCCATCATGTTCGTCGGTACCGGAAGCGACGTTGGCAAAAGCGTTATCAACGCAGCTTTTTGCCGGATATTCAAGCAGGATGGCTACACTCCTGCTCCATTTAAAGCGCAAAATATGGCTTTAAATTCATTCGCTACACCCGAAGGATTGGAAATAGGCCGCGCTCAAGCCGTACAAGCCGAAGCAGCCGGTGTTCCCTGCCACACCGACATGAATCCGCTACTGCTAAAACCATCTGCCGATACCATTTGCCAGGTAATACTCAATGGTAAATCCATTGGCAACCAACATGCCATCGATTATTTCACGTCCAACAACAAACAGAAACTACGAACCGAAGTAAATGCAGCTTTCGACCGTTTAGAAGCCCGCTACAACCCTATTGTTCTCGAAGGAGCCGGCAGTATTTCGGAGATAAACCTACGCGAAGTGGATTTGGTGAATATGTCCATGGCCGCCCACGCCCAAGCGGCTGTTATCCTGGTGGCCGACATTAATCGGGGTGGCGTATTTGCATCGGTTTACGGCTCTATCCTCTTATTGAGCGAAGAAGAACGCAAGTTGGTGAAAGGCATATTGATTAACAAATTCCGTGGGGATATCCGCCTTTTCGAATCGGGCGTGAAAATGCTCGAAGACTTGTGCGGAATACCGGTTGTTGGCGTGGTACCATATTACAAGGACATTCATATCGAGGAGGAAGACTCGGTAATGCTTCATACAAAGAACCGGGGAGCAAAACAAGGAAAAGTGAATGTTGCAGTGATACTTCTGCAACACATGTCTAACTTCACCGATTTCAACGCATTGGAACACGACAACCGTGTTCATCTTTTTTACAGCAACCAACCTAAGGATATTGCAGAAGCCGATATTATCATTATTCCCGGGACTAAAAACACGTTGAACGACCTTCAAATCCTTCGCCGCGATGGTATTGCACAAACTATTTTACAGGCACACCAAAACGGGAAAACCATACTGGGCATTTGCGGTGGCTACCAGATGCTCGGGCAAGAATTACATGATCCGACCGGCATTGAAAGCAATTTGAAACAAATGCCTGGACTCAATTTATTACCGTTAATAACCACGCTCGAAGGAGAAAAAATCACGCGCCAGGTGAATTTTCGCTTCAAAGGCTCACAAACCGATTGCAAAGGTTACGAAATACACAATGGGCGAACGGATTATCTCGCCGCAGTTGAACCGCTGAATCAACTTGCCACCGGAGCCTACGATGGATGCCAGGTAAACAATTGCATGGGAACTTACATGCATGGAATTTTGGACAACAGCGCGTTTGTAGATTCCCTGCTTGAACCTTATCTATCTGAAAAACAATCACAAACATTCGATTATTTCAAATTCAAAGAAGAACAGTTCGACAAGTTAGCAAATCATGTTCGCAGTCATGTCAGCATGAAGCTAATTTATAGTATGATTGCCCCTGGCATTGAAAAATCAATTCGTAAAAACAATTGAAAATAAAGAACATAGCATGTTCCTGGAGTGGGGGAAAAGACTGTTGCTTCGCACTGATGGAAGCTAAATCAATGGGTTACACTCCGAAAGTATTATTAAGCATGGTTGACGAAGATTTGAAAACATCGCGTTCGCACGGATTGCCGGTTTCCATTCTGGAAGAACAAGCCGAAGCAATGAACCTCACTTTGCTGGCAACCCCAAGCTCTCGAAATGACTATGAACAGAACTTCATCAAGGCACTGAAATGTCTCAAAACAGACTTCGAAATTGAAACCATCGTTTTTGGAGACATCGACCTGATAGCGCATTACGAGTGGCTGGAACGCGTGTGTAGGATTGCCGGAATAGAACCCGTTTTTCCGCTTTGGAACAGGAAACGTGAAGTATTGGCGAAGGAAATTGTGAACTCCGGTATCAAAAGCATGATTGTTTCGTGCAATGAACGGCTGGGTGAAAGTTATCTTGGAAAAATTTACAGCTCCGAACTGATTGAAGAATTAAAGCCAATGTCGGTCTGCCCTTGTGGCGAAGACGGTGAATTTCACTCGTTTGTAATCGACGGGCCGCTTTTTCAATACCAGGTTTCCATTCCCAAATTGCCCGCAAAAAAAGTGGACGACTTTTACTTTATCGATTGGGGAATCTAAACAACCAGGATATGGAAAAAGCAACAAAGAAAATCATCCTTGTTACTGGCGGACAACGTTCAGGCAAAAGCAGTTATGCTCAAAAACTGGCACTTTCGCTGGCTAAAGACCCGGTGTATCTGGCTACTTCTGCTGTTTGGGACGAAGAACACCGCCAACGCATCGAACGCCATAAACGCGACCGCGGAGCGGAATGGACTAACATTGAAGAACTCACAGAACTACAGGACATTAACATTGAAGGACGGGTTGTGGTGATAGACTGTGTCACACTTTGGGCCACCAATTTTTTTGCCGGAAACAATGGAGATACAGAACAATCACTTAAAGAAATCAAAAATCGCTTCAACCACTTTACTCAACAAGATGCCACGTTCATTTTCGTCACCAACGAAATTGGACTCGGTGGCATATCGGCCGATGATCTACAACGGCGCTTTACCGACTTGATTGGTTGGGTAAACCAACACATTGCCCAAAATGCCGATGAAGTGATACTCATGGTGTCTGGAATTCCTGTTCATATCAAATAAACTATAAATCAACAAATTATGTCACACAAAAAATTCAACATTCCATCTCCTGGAAAGCAGATTGAGCCGTTCTTGATTGAAAAGATTGATAACCTGACCAAACCCAAAGGTTCGCTGGGCCGGCTGGAAGAACTAGCCATTCAAATCGGCACAATTCAACAAACGCTCACCCCCGCTCTAACCAAGCCTTATCATATCATTTTTGGCGGCGACCATGGCATTACCGCCGAAGGTGTAAGTTATTCGCCAGCCGAAGTTACGCCACAAATGGTTTTCAACTTTATGGAAGGTGGTGCGGGTATCAACTTTTTGGCTCGACAGCACAACATCGAAATGAAGGTAGTGGATTCAGGCATTAATTACGATTTTGAGAACATGGACAAACTCATTGATTTGAAGGTTCGCAAGGGAACTCGAAACTACCTGCACGAAGCGGCCATGACTCACACCGAATTCCATCTTTGCATTGAACGGGGAGCCCAAGTAGTGGAACAATGCTTCAACGAAGGCTGCAACGTGATCAGTTTTGGCGAAATGGGCATTGGCAATACTTCTTCCTCATCTTTATGGATGAGTTGCCTGACCGGGATTCCGCTCCAGCAATGCGTAGGTGCCGGCAGTGGTTTCGACAGCGAAGGTGTAAAACGGAAATATGAAATTCTTCAAAAAGCCTTGGACAACTACAAGGGCGATGGTTCAGTGACGGATATTATGGCTTATTTTGGTGGTTACGAAATGGTTATGGCCGTAGGTGCCATGCTCCAGGCGGCCGAGCTAGGCATGGTCATCCTGATTGATGGTTTTATCATGACCAACTGCATTCTGGCGGCTTCCAAACTCGAACCCAACGTATTGGATTACTGCATTTTTGCACATCAAGGTGATGAGTCGGGGCATAAATATGTTCTTGCTCATTTAGCCGCAAAGCCCTTACTACATTTTGGACTACGGCTCGGTGAAGGAACCGGTGCATTATGTGCTTATCCATTAATCGATTCGGCCGTACGCATGATCAACGAAATGAGTACCTTCAAAAAAGCCAGTGTAACCAAGTATTTCGAATAACAAAGCACTTAGAGCACACTCTGGATTACATATGAAACCCTTATTAAATCAGGCTTCAACCCCCAAAAACGAAAACCAGGAATCCATCTCCAAGTCCTCCGCCAGCGGGCGGAGATTTAGGGGGCTTCATTTCCGCATGAAAGCCATTGGATACCAACTTGCTGCCGCAATAACATTTTTCACCCGCTTACCTGTTTGGAAAATAGTAACAATACCCGCCGAAGCATTTTCAAATATCATCTGCTTTTGGCCAATGACAGGGATAATTACCGGCAGTCTCACGGCGTTAGCTTGGTTGGGAAGTTCGTACTTCTTCTCACCCATTATTGCCATTATCTTGGCATTTGCGGCACGGGTACTGTTTACCGGTGGCTTTCATGAAGATGGGTTAGCCGATTTCCTCGATGGTTTTGGAGGTGGTCGCACTAAAGCAGATGTATTGCGGATAATGAAAGATTCGCATTTGGGAAGCTATGCGCTGATAGGTTTTGTTTTGTATTATTCGTTGTTGTTCAACTCCTTAAACTCAATTCCAAAAGAGGTTATTGCCACCATTATTTTTGTGTCCGATCCATTTTCAAAATTCTTGGCGATATTACCCATGAACCTTTTGCCGTACGCCCGAACTGAAAACGAAAGCAAATCGAAAACATTGTATAAAAACCTGACCTTTCCGCGTTGGATTATTGCCGTTATTTTTGGATTTTCGCCCATCGTTATTTTGCTTGATGTAAAACTCTTGCCTGCGCTTCTACTGCCCATTACCATACTCATAATCACATACTTATTATTGAGAAAAAAAATTGGCGGGTATACCGGCGACACCTGCGGAGCTATTGCCTTGCTGTGTGAACTCGGCTTTTTTATGGCAGTAAGCGGAATGTATCATTTCATCAACTTAAAATGAAAATAACATTCATCAGGCATACTTCTGTAGCCGTCCCACCCGGTATTTGCTACGGGCAAAGCGACATAGAAGTGGCAGAAACATTTGAAACGGAAGCCTTGCAGGTACTCGGAAAAATCAAAGATAAATCGTTCGATGCCGTTTATTCCAGTCCACTCAGGCGTTGTACGAAACTGGCTGATTATTGCGGGTTTACGAATCCGGTTACCGATGAAAGATTAATGGAACTCAACTTTGGCGATTGGGAAATGCAAGCTTGGGATAATATCGTAGACCCACAGTTGCAAATATGGTTCAACAATTGGGTGGATGAGCAACCCACTAACGGAGAGTCGTTTGCAGAACAGGTGATGCGGGTCGGGGAATTTCTGGATGAGTTAAGAAATAGAAGTTGCCAACAGGTGCTTGTTTTCACACATGCCGGAATAATCCGCGCTACGGCCATTTCATTAGGATTAATTGAAATCAACCAAGCATTTTCAGATTACAAAGTTGATTACGGAGGAATATTCAACTTTGCAATCTGAAAATCATCTTATCCTATAAACGTTGCTTCCGCTTTCGGCTAATTAACAACCATAACACACTCCATCCCTGCCTTCATAATAATCGATGAATGCCTTGTTTACCAGCCTATTGCCACCAGGTGTTGGATAATTTCCAGAGAAATACCAATCGCCCGGATGGTTGGGGCAAGCTTCGTGCAACCCTTCGATAGTCTGGTACACCAGTTCAACCGGGCAATCCACATCCGCAGGTGTCAACATTTCGGCAATTTTAACTGAGATTTCGTCTTGTGTAAACGGCTTATAAATCTCGGTCACGTAATTCACAATTTTTTCCTTCGGCAGGTTTTCCTGTGCCTTGGATTTCCGGTACACCTCATCGATAATTGATTGCCGGCCCGACTCCTTCAACAAGGCAATGGCAGCCCGGAATGCACAGAATTCGTTCATGCTCGGCATGTCGATTCCGTAATAATCGGGGAAACGAACCTGGGGCGATGAGGAAACTATTACTATTTTTTTAGGTTCAAGCCTATTCAATATTTTTAAAATACTCTGTTTCAATGTAGTGCCACGCACAATCGAATCATCAATGGCAACCAGGTTTTCCACTTTTCCCCGCTTGATGGAACCGTAAGTCACATCATAGACATGGGTAGCCAGGTCGTCGCGCTCGTTGTTGCTCGAAATAAAGGTACGCAACTTGATGTCCTTTATCAATACTTTTTCCGACCTTACAGTTTGGTTCGTGCGCGATTTTATTCCTTCTTCCATGCCATAGAATGCAACTTCGGCCGTATTCGGGATAAAGGAAAAAACGGTATTCTCAACATCGTTGCCAATGGCTTTCAGTATGGGTTCTGCCAGCGACTCACCCAGTTTCTTGCGCTCCTTGTAAATATCAATGTCGCTTCCCCTCGAAAAATAAATCCGTTCGAAGGAGCATTTGGCCAATTGCGATGCCGCCGGGCGGATGGTTTCAAACTTAATGCTGCCATTTTTCTTGATAATCATGGCTTCACCCGGGTTCAGTTCATGCACGTCTTCTTCCTTCACATTCATGGCAGTCTGGATAACAGGCCGTTCCGAAGCCGTAACCACTATTTCATCGTCGGCATAATAGAATGCGGGGCGGATTCCCTTCGAATCGCGGAAAACGAAAGAATCGCCATGCCCCAGCATGCCACAAATAGTATAACCTCCGTCCCACAGTTTCTCCGATTTCCGTATAAACGAAGCAATATCCAGGTTTTCTTCTATCTTTTGGGTAATCACCAAATCGTTGGAATAGCGCTGTTTAATAATATCATATTCCTTCTGAACCTCCTGGTCGAGCTGGAAACCCAGCGATTCAAGCATAAGGAAAGTATCCCCCTTGTCGCGCGGATGCTGCCCTTTGAGTGTCAGGTGTTCGAAAAGCTCATCCACATTAGTCAGGTTGAAGTTCCCCGCCAACACCATTGTCCGGTTTTTCCAGTTATGGCGCCTCAGGAACGGATGCACATACGACAAGCCACTCTTTCCCGTAGTGCTGTAGCGCAAATGCCCCAGGTACAATTCCCCGGCAAAAGGAAGCTCCGATTTCGAAAGTTCGGCGTTCCCGTAGACCTGCTTCGATGAAGCAGCCATTTTTTTGTTGATATTGGCAAAAATATTCTGGATTGCATTTTTACCCTCCACCCTGTCGCGCCAAATGTACTCTTCGCCGGGAGGCATGTCGAGCTTGACTGTGGCCAAGCCAGCACCTTCCTGCCCACGGTTATGTTGTTTTTCCATGAGCAAGTACATTTTTTGCAAACCGTACTGCCATGTCCCGTATTTTTTCTGGTAATAATCCAATGGCTTTAGAAGCCTGACCATCGCAATTCCACACATAAAACCTGATATGATTTTTAAACTAATTTACTTTACTAATTGACAACAACTTGTTTTTGTTATCCTTATTATTTAAATTCAAATAAAAAACCCCAACGTTTTGCGCAGGGGTATTTTCACATTATTCTACAGTCACAGATTTGGCCAGGTTACGCGGCTGATCCACGTCGCAACCCTTTACAACTGCAATATGGTAAGCCAAAAGCTGCAACGGGATGGCTGCCAACAAAGGCACAAGGCATTCCTCGGTGTCGGGGATGGAAATTGTGTAATCCGACAAATTGCTGACCACCACGTCGCCTTCGGTAACTATGGATATGATTTTGCCTTTACGTGCCTTTATTTCCTGGATGTTGCTCACCACTTTTTCGTACATCCCGGCACTCGGCGCAATCACCACAACAGGCATTTCCTGGCTAATAAGTGCAATAGGCCCGTGTTTCATTTCGGCGGCAGGATAGCCTTCGGCATGGATGTAGGAAATTTCCTTCAGTTTCAATGCGCCTTCGAGAGCCACGGGGAAGTTGTAACCACGGCCTAAATAGATGAAGTTTTGCGCATAGGTGAAGGTTTTCGAAAATTCCGCGATAACCTTGTCTTGTTCCAGTATCTTCTTGATTTTTTCAGGAATGCGGCCTAATTCTGCAACAATTTTAAGGTACTTCTCTTCACTTAGCATGCCTTTTTCCTTGCCAATCATCATGGCGAGCATAGTCAGGACGGTGACTTGTGCAGTAAATGCCTTTGTAGAAGCTACGCCGATTTCGGGACCGGCATGTGTATAGCAACCCGAATGTGTATTGCGGGGGATTGATGAACCCACCACGTTGCAAATCCCGAAAATGAATGCCCCGTGCGATTTTGCCAGCTCAACAGCCGCCAGGGTGTCGGCAGTTTCGCCCGACTGGGAAATGGCAATAACCAGGTCGTCGGCATTGATTACGGGCTTACGGTACCTGAACTCGGAAGAATATTCCACTTCGACCGGGATGCGGGCAAATTCCTCGATGGCGTATTTCCCGATTAACCCGGCATGCCACGAAGTACCGCAAGCTGTAATGATAATGCGCTTTGCATTCATGAATTTTTCCTTGTTATCAATAAACCCGGCCAAGGTGATATTGTTTTCTTCCATGTTCACACGACCCCGCATGCTGTCGCTCAACGTTTTGGGCTGTTCGAAGATTTCCTTGATCATGAAGTGTGGATACCCCCCTTTTTCGAGTTGGCTGAGGGTCATTTCCAGTTTCTTCACTTCTGGGGTTTTTTCAATATTGCCAATCGTACGGATTCTCATGTCTTTGCCACGTTCAAGCGTGACGATTTCTTCCTCGCCGATATAAACCACCTTGTCGGTGAATTCAACAATCGGGGTTGCATCCGAAGCCAGGAAAAATTCATCTTCGCCGATTCCAACCACCAGTGGGCTACCTTTGCGGGCCGCAACAATAATGTCGGGCTGCCCCTTTTCAATCACGGCAATGGCATATGCACCAACAACCTGGTTTAATGCCAGTTGAACGGCAGATGACAAATCGATATTGTTTGTCTTCTTTATGTATTCTATCAATTGGATTAACACTTCCGTATCGGTCTGGCTATAAAATTTATAACCCTGTTTCTTCAAACCCTCTTTCAGGATAGCGTAATTTTCAATGATGCCGTTATGGATCAAAGCCAATTCTTCCGACTGCGAGTAATGCGGGTGGGCGTTAACCTGGTTCGGTTCGCCATGTGTTGCCCAGCGCGTGTGAGCTATTCCAATTGTGCCTTCAATATCCTGTTGTTCGGCAAAGTGAACCAGGTCCGATACTTTCCCTTTCGCCTTATACACATTGAGTTTACTATCGTTGAGCAATGCTATCCCCGCACTGTCGTAGCCCCTGTATTCGAGCCTTTGAAGTCCTTTTATCAAAATAGGGTAAGCCTGTTTATTACCAATATAACCTACAATTCCACACATATCAATTAGTATTTTAATATTTTCACCATATAAATATTTTCCGATTCAATAAAAAGTTTTGCCACCCTTCAGCCTGTTCATGGCTGTGACCGTGTCTTCATGGCTGCTAAAACCGGTAAACCGCATGTAACCTTCGCCTGATGAGCCAAAAACAACGCCGGGGGTGCCCACAATGTTGTATTCGTATAACAATTGTTGAAAAAATTTCCAGGATGGCTGGTCGCCAGGGGTTTTGAACCAAACATAAGGCGAACTGATTCCTCCATAAACTTCGAAACCCATGGCACGAAGTTCAAGGCGTATCAACGAGGCATTTGTGAGGTAATAATTCACCAATTCAGCAGTTTCCTGTTTTCCTTTTCTCGAATAGGTGGCCTCGGCAGCCTTCTGGACTATATACGAAACACCATTGGTGTAGTTGGACTTGCGCCGGCTCCACAATTTCACCAACGGGACCTGTTCGCCCATCCGGGTGTACACCATGAGTTCCTGGGGGAAAACAGTATAGCCACATCGCAGCCCGGTAAAACCCGATGATTTGGAATATGTCCTGAGCTCGATGGCAACCTTCTTCGCGCCCTTGATTTCGTAAATGCTTTGCGGGATATCCGGTTCGTTGATATATGCCTGGTATGCGCCATCGTAAACAATAATACTCTGGTGTTCAATGGCATAATCGACCCAACGCTTGAGTTCGGTTTTATTCATGACGGTTCCGGTCGGGTTGTTCGGGTTGCAAAGATAAATAACATCTACTTTTTCGGTAGGGAGCTCCGGCACAAAACTGTTTTCGGATGAACACCTGAGGTACACGATATTGCTCCACTTTTGGTCTTCCTCGTTGATGGTGCCCGCTCTTCCACTCATGATGGTGGCATTTTCGTAAACAGGGTAAACAGGGTCGGCAATTGCAATGATATTATCGCGTCCCAACACGTGGCCGATATTCCCGATATCCGATTTAGCCCCATCGTTCACGCAAATGCTTTCCTTGTCGAGCGTTACCCCGTTCGAACGGTATTCCTTCAGGATTTTTTCAATTAAAAAGTCATAACCCTGTGGTGGCCCGTAACCTCTGAACGATTCCACCTTCCCTTGTTCGTCTACTGCCTGGTGCAATGCCGACAACACTTCATTGGGCAAAGGGCGTGTAACATCGCCGACACCTAATCGAATGATTTTTGTTGTGGGGTGCAGTAGTTTAAAGGCGTTAACTCGCTTCTCAATTTCGTCGAAGTATGTAATTTCAGGAGTCTTGAGGTAATTCTCGTTCGCTAATGCCATTAGAAGAAAAGTTATGTTACAAAGAAAAGTCAATTCCCAATGAAACTGCAAAATTGCATTTTTTTTTCGACAAACGAAAGACTTTATTCCAAAAAAGATAACTTGCCAAATTCAATTTAAACAATAAACGTTTAATTTAGTGGAGTTTACATTAAAATGACCGAAGTCCGTTGGCCTATCCCAAAACACAGGCACGGCCAATTGATTACCTGCTGAATTGCCCGAACACCTTATCCAAAGACACGGGTTTTACCACACAAAACAATTGCATTTGATTTTTTTATTATCACATCATGTCGACTACCGTCCTGCCTTTCAGTTTCCCCTGGAGGATTAAATCAATGGCATCCCCCAATTCCTCCGGTTTTATCTCGTTATAAATCTCCAACAGGTTGACCGGTTTCCATTCGCTGCTCAACCTTTGCCAGAGCCCGGCCCTTAAATTCATCGGGTAATTCTGTGCCGACACCCCGATTAATGAAATCCCCCGCAAGATGAACGGGAAAACAGTCATGTTCAATTGGGTTGAAGACACACTCCCACAGGTTGTCACGGCTCCAAGCGGTTGCAATGTTTTCAGGATGTTTTCGAGAATGGGGCCGCCCACCGTGTCGATGGCCCCTGCATATCGAGCCGAAAGTATAGGCCTTTTATCGACCGTTTCAAACTCCGACCGCGGAATGACCTCTGAAGCGCCAAGGCCTTCCAGGAAAGCGACTTCAGTTTCTTTCCCGGAAATGGCCGCCACCTGATAACCCAATTTGGAAAGCAACGAAACCGCCACCGACCCCACCCCACCTGTAGCGCCCGAAACCAGTATCTTCCCGGCATCAGGTTTTACAAGTTCGGTCAGCCGACCGACTGAGATTCCAGCGGTAAAGCCCGCTGTCCCGATAATCATGGCTTCCTTCATCGAAAGCCCCACGGGCAACTTCACAACCCACGAGGCCGGGACACGGATATATTGCCCGAAACCGCCGGCCGTGTTCATTCCCAAATCGTTGCCGGTCACAATCACTTCGTCGCCAGGCTCAAAACCGGGAAATTCGGAAAATTCGACAACACCTGCCGCATCAATCCCCGGTGTGTGGGGGTAGTTCCGGGTAACGCCTTTGTTACCAGTGGCCGAAAGCGCGTCCTTGTAATTGAGCGAGGAATAATGCACGCGCACCAACACTTCGCCCTGGGGCAAAGAGTGGAGCGAGCAGGTTTTGATTCGGCTGGAAAAAACCCCGTCGTGTTCTTCCACCACAAATGCCTTGTAACTCTTGTTCTCCATTTTTCTTATACTTTTAGTACGAAATAAAAACGTTGAAGTGCAACCACTTCAACGCAGGATAGTTTCTTCTTTTTTATTAGCAAAAAACATCACTCCACGCCCGCCGTGTTCCCGGCATCGCGCATGGAACAGGAACCGTTGAAAATGGCGTTGGGTTCAACCATCAGTATTTTCGTTTTCACATCGCCAGTAATTACCGCTGTCCCCCGGAGCGACAATGTTTCGGCAACAACAATATCCCCCTCGACGGTGCCAATAACTTCGGCATTAATACACGAAATTGCCCCCTTCAGGTAACCTTTCTGCCCGATGACAACTTTTCCGTTGCAAACGATATCGCCTTCCACCTCTCCATCGAGCCTGAAATCGCTGTCAGCCAAAATCTTGCCTACTATTTTACTGCCATTGGTAAGCGCATTGTACATCGCACCGGGGTTTGTTACAACTTCTTTTGCCATATTTTCTCAATTGACTTGTTTAGAGAGTCCAAAATTACGGTTTTCTTCCTTAATAAAAAACAATTGTATGGAAATATCCTGCAATAAATATAGGCAAACAAATGGGTTAAAATATTAATATTTACGTGGTGTTCATGAAAAATCAGCGGAGCCAAAAGACCTGTATTGTAAAAAAAAATATATGTTACAATCTGGATTTGAATGATTTGGTTATGAGCCTATACAATCTACACGACTTGAAATTAGAACTGTAAATTACACTTATCCACTGTCCAATTTTTATTTTGCGGAATAACCGCCATCTACAATAATATTCGAACCGGTAACCCAGTGTGAAGCCTCGGATAACAAATAAATACACGCATTTGCCACATCCTTTGGCTGGCCATATCCTAATGGATGCATTAATAGTTTATTGTTTTTATTTTCAGCGGAGAAGTTCTCAAGCATTTTTTGAGTAATGTATGTATTTTCAACCTGAGCTGGTGACACTGCATTTACACGTATATTTTTCCCTGCATATTCCAATGCCAATGCCTTAGCGCCTGCAATTAACGCCCCTTTCGTGGCACAATATGAAAGATGTGCAATCTCACCAAGTATTCCCATTACCGAAGCAATAAATACGATACTGCATCCATTTGGAGAACAGTATTTCTTCTTGGAAATATGTTTTGCAAATTCAAAAGCCGAAACTACATTTACCGCATACATATCAGCATAATAAGCAGGCTTCATGGAGATGGTCGGGAGCGTAAGCTCTTTACCCGCACAGTGAATAAAACCATCTATTTTACCCGGTTCAATTGCAATAGATTGAACAATAGACTCTATGTTTTCAAAATCAGTCACGTCAAACACAATAGCCCTATGCTTTTCTACCTGATTCATGAGCGACAAAGTTTCATTCAATCGGTCCCGGTTTCTGGCAATAAGGAACACCCTTGCCCCCATTTTACTACATGATATTGCACATTCCCTTCCAATTCCTGAAGAAGCACCAGTGATAATAATGTTTTTTCCATCTAATGAAAACGGATTGGTATCTATCATAACTCTATTAAATTCAAAATATGGGTTCTATTTAATTTAACAAAACAATTTCCCCAAGATAATCCTACTCCAAACCCTGACATTAATACCTGATTATATGCATTCTCATTTCTATTCACCACTAATGTCAACGGAATAGATGCAGCACTTGTGTTTCCATAATTTTCAATGGAAACAAGGAATTTTTCTGGATTAATTTTCATCTTTTTGCACAGAAAGTCAATCATAAATTTATTAGCTTGATGAAAAACAAACTGATCGACACATCCCATTTCCGTTCCACAGGATGCAATCAACTGGTTCGCACTTTTAACTATTTCACGTAAAGTAAAGTTAAATATTTCACCTCCATTCATATATAATTGTTCAGAATTTCGGCTATTGCCATTTTCATCCGTGATTGACTCAAAAGATGATGGACTCGAAGGGTTTCGATAGCCTCCTCCATTTATTATCAACGACTTATAACCGCTTCCATCTGAAAACAAGTTAAAATAAGTACTCTTGTCACTATTTGTTTTCTCTATTAAGGTAGCCGTCCCGCAATCACCAAAAAGCAAGGATGCTGACAGGTCTCCCGCAGAAACAAATTTTGTAGGCGTGTCGCCGACCAATAACAAAACCTTCCTTACACTCTGGTTATTAGCAAAAGAAAAAGCTACAGACAAGCCATAAACATATCCAGAGCAACCTAAATTCACATCAAAAGCAACGACTTGTTTTGATAGTCCGAGTCTATACTGGAGTACCACAGCAGTTGCAGGAAGCCTGTAATCGGGCGTTTGCGATACGAAAATCAATGCATCGATTTCAGAACGGTCGGTACCTGTTTCTTCGAGCAATTTATCAGCTGCTGCAAAACACAAATCCGACGTGCATACCGAAGGGGGACTTACCCTTCGTTCCGTAACTCCAATTGTTTCGATTATTTTTTGCAATTGTATTTCATCGGGATACAGATTCTTTGCAAAAGCAGCATTATCAACAACGTTTCGAGGTACGCAAGCCGCAACAGCAACTATATCAATCCCCTTAAAGCTAAGCACGTTCATGATTTACTAATCAGAAAAATTTTCATCTCCAATAAGAGCCATCAAAGCCGAAACACTTTTAACTGCTTTCAATTCAGAAATAACCAGCTGTTTATCAAAATTTTCATCAACCAGCGCAATCACCGACAATACTCCCAGGGAAGTTAACTCAAGGTTGGATGATTCCTTCAGATTCTCAATTTCAAGGCAATCGCTTAACTCCGAACAAAATTCTTGCTTTTTCATACTTCTATTCATTTTATTAATACATACAATTATATTTCAACTATTGTCGCGCCCCATGACAATCCCACACCAAACCCGGCCAATAATATCTTGCTTCCATTTTTAATTTTTCCCTCGTTCAAAGATTGAACTATTGCCAAAGGAATAGTGGATGACACCGTATTCCCAGTATAAAGTAGATCATTGAAAAATTTATCTTCATGGATTTTCATTTTTTTTCGTAAATACTCCAGCATGAATTTATTAGCCTGATGGAAAATAAAATAATCAATTTCTCCTATTTCCAAGTTATTTTTAACTAACACATCCTTTACCAGGTCGGGTACACGCTGAATAGTAAAGTTGAAAATCTCAGGACCATTCATATATAAATCATTTGCTGTAATTGCGCTATCCGGAAATAATGGAACGGCAAGGGGGTCAGGCCTGTTTCTGGAGCCTCCATTAGGTATAATCAGGTTTTTGAATCCGCTCCCATCAGTCCCCAATTCAAATTCAAAAATTTTATTTCGATCCGATTCTTCGATAATGGATGCAGTGGCTCCATCACCGAAAATAGTTCTGTTCCCCTTGTCGCCAGGATTCAGATATTTTGAATAGGTTTCGGAAGTAATAAGAAGTATTTTCTTGGCAAGTCCGGCATAAACCAACCCCTTGGAAATTCCTAAACCATATACATAACCCGAACATCCCAAATTAAAATCGAACGCGCCAATATTTTTTCCCAGACCCAATTTCTCCTGTAAGATACAAGCTGACGTAGGTAACAAATAATCAGGGCTTTGTGTACACAAAATTATAAAATCAATCGATGCTTTATCGATATCCCGCAAGACTTTTTCGCCCACTGCAAGTGCCAGATCCAAAGCGGTTTCATCGGCTTTCACAATCCTTCGTTCCCTCACTCCTATTTTTTCCTCAATTTTTTCAGGAGTCCAATCCGGAAAAAGTACGGAAAGAGCCTCGTTCGAAAGAATTGTTTCGGGCAAATAATAATCTATTTTACTAATTTTCGCTCCCATCAAATAATGTATTTTCAATATAGAACGTGATTATAAAGTATAAATTGTAACTCCTTTTTCGGCTAATTCTATCACCCTGTTGAATAACTTCACAGAATCAGCCCTAAAGAAATTACTTCCCGCCAGCTTATATTCAGAAAAAATCTCTTTTGACAAATACTTTTTACTGTACGCAGGAAAGTCCCTGTGCACGATATTGATGTGTGCGGCTAGCGTTTTTACTTCCACAATACTGCCATCCGCAAGTTTTACCTTACCAGAGAATACTTCATCTGTCCTTGTTTTAATAGGAAATTTTTCTTTCAAAACGTCTTCGGGACAATGCATAAACGACAGGAAGTGAGAAGTAACCCCAAGACCAACAATTATTGCATTATATTTCATCATCTTATAATATGGGCTCAGTTCGCCACATGGATAAATTGACTTATGATGTTCCCCTGTTATTTCGGCAGCATATTTCCCTATGGCCACAATGGATGAAGTAGGATGAATGCTTCTTAATGCCAAGGGATGTCGGCGTGCAGTCTCTGGAAGCAGGCCCAATACGGCAGGTGACCGTTTCAGGTCAAAGATTTTATTTTTTTGCAGATAAACCTCTGCACGATAATTAAAATGCCACGCAGGGAATATTAATGTTCCTTCCGTCCCCACAGAATCAAGCAACAAATCAAGCACCTCCTCCGGCGAAGACTCAAAATTCAGAAAATCCATCGAACTATGGATAAATACAACAGATCCTTTTTGTATCCCCAGTTTTTGAGATAGGAATTGTTTGAATTTGTCTTCTGGAATGGGCTTGTGGAATTTCTTTTTGTAAATATAAAAACTATACCGTATATCCAAAAATACTTTTTTCGGAAGGATTTTATAGAGCAACTTGGTTAATATCATAAATATACAATTTCACATAGTTTGATGTAAACGCGAATAGGTCAGGAATTCCGCATGAGGATACCTTTTATGTACTTCATTTACGAAACCCTTCATTAAATCGAATGAATAATCGCCCATACTTTTTGGATGGGAAATAATGCTAAGCATCAACGTTTCATGCGATTCATATTTTTTAATATTGTATTCAAGTATTCTCATCAAGTACATCAGCGACAAGGTGTAATTGTCAAAAGTAAGCATTCGGGCGGAAAACATCATGTTCAGTTTCGCAATTTTACTAATATTTCCTGTGGAATGGATGACCTCCCCATGAGTTATGGGAGCACGCGAAGCATATTTCTTCATTTTAAACATGGTAGGCATTTCAAAAGGTGTCTTGGGCATACTTGCTATAGGGATTTCTAAAATTCCGTCGTGTTTCGAAGCAATGAAAGAATTCTCAGGGTCAATCACCCAATTTGATAATTGTGGAATACGGCGAAAATCTACTTCTGAAATCCCGGATTTAAAATAATATCCGCGCGACATGGAACTATCGTACCGAATACCTTGATTGTAAAGGGTATTAAAAATATCAAACGTTTCCGGAGCTATATTAAATCCACCCGCCCGGTATGCTATACAATTATAATCAGGCTTTACAGTTTTGCAAATTTCAGTTAGCCCATTTATACCAAGGTTGATAATTCCGGATATCCCTCCTAATTCTGAATTTCCTGAAAAATTGCTTAACCCAAAATCGGCGGAAGGAATAAATATTCCTTTTTCATACTTCGATGTAAGCCAATGCGGATGAGTATGAAGCTGCACATCATGCCCTTCTGATAGTGCGTTTTGCAACTGGTTCTTGTAAGGTATATAGAAATTTTGGGGATCCCACTCCTTATAACGGTGCGAACAAAGTATATCTGTGAACAAGGTTACATTCACTCCCAATTCTTTAGCAAGTTTGAATACTTTCTGTGTAGGTTCAAAAAGAGAAGCTTCATAAGATGTCTTCAATTTACCTAACGGAAGTTCATGGTCAAAAGTAAGGAATAGTTTAATATTCATAGGAATCCGGATAAAAAATACCAATTATAATTATAATTAACAACACCAACACTTTCAGTATCGCAAAGGTACAAAATAAATATTTCGAATGTCAATTTTTCAATACCAAATTTAAAAGGGATTCGAAATCCCATCTATAGTCTTTAACAATTACAACTAGCTATTTTTGTGTTTGGAGAAATACATTTTATTTTAGCATTCGCTATTTTGAGGTTATTTGGTATAAATGGATTACTTTTGCAATAAGTTCTGTTAAATTCACTCCATGAAAATAAAGCATCTACGAAACAAAGAAATTGAATATGCCCGTTGGGATAAATGTATCTCAATGTCGTACAATCAACTATCTTATGCATATACATGGTATCTCGACGTAGTTTCTCCAAATTGGGAAGCTCTGGTGAGTGAAGATTATTGTTATATTATGCCTTTGCCCTTAAAAAAGAAATATGGCATACCTTATTTAGTTCAACCGGTTTTGACCCAGCAGTTAGGTATATTTTCTGAAAGACCAATTGAACAGTATATTGTTGATGAATTCATCAGACAAATTCCAAATTTCAGTTATGAATTGCATTTTAATGAGCAAAATTTCCATTCGGAGGTGCCAGCTCATCCCAATTACATTCTTAATCTAAACCACACGTATGAAGAAATCGCATCAGGTTTCTCAAAAAACACGATACGGAATATCATAAAAGCTCAAAAACTCGGACTAGTAATTCAGAAAGGAATAGAACTTGAAAAATTCCTGGAATTTTATTATTCGGTGGAAAAAAATTATAAGCCAACAGAAAAATCGGTAGTTGAGAGATTAATTAAAAAAGGAATGCTGGAGGGAGCAATGACACTTTTTGGGGTATATTCTCCTGACAATGAAATGATTGCTGCGCTCTGTATTTTACATTCATTACATCGTTTCACCTACTTATTGCCAGTTTCAAGCATAAAAGGAAAATCCTCGTCGGCCATGTTCTTGCTTATCAATAAACTGATTGAAGAAAATGCCGGGAAAAATATTTTCCTTGACTTTGAAGGTTCCCGGCTGGAAGGTGTGGCAAGGTTTTATAGAGGCTTTGGAGCAATCAATCAACCTTACTACATACTAAAACGTTTCAGGCCGGCGTTTTTAATAAACAACAAGATTTAGAACGACTTTATAATCAACACGTTGAAACTGATGCCTGACAAAATATTATTCCTATGTACCGCCCATTATTCACTTGATGACAGGGTATTTTATCATCAGGCAAAAAGCTTATCTAAAAATGGTTATGAGGTATATATTTCATCAACTAAAGAAGAATTCAGTGCAAATATCGATGGAATAAAAATTTCCTCTTATTGTGATAATTTGCTAAGCCAAAATCAGAAAAAAAAGAAAATCGTAGAAAAGCTAACTAGTATCAGCCCTGATATTATAATTTGCGACTCCCCCATGTCTGTTGTTGCATCCAGTTTATACAGAAAAAAATATTCTGCCAGGATTATTTATGATGTTACCGAGTGGTATCCTTCAAAGAAAAATTTTCCAAACACAACTGGAATTGTAAAATGGCTAAAAGCAATAGTTCTCCTATCTTTCAATTTATTAGCAGGCTTTAAAACCGACAGTTTCATTTTTGGCGAATATTATAAGTCTATTGTTTTCAGAACACTTACATGCTGGAAACCATTCATTTTTCTCCCCTATTACCCAGACTTGAAATATATAAAGCAATATCCTGTCAAAAAAGAATGGAATGAAATAAATTTCCTTTATACAGGGGTTATAAATGCCGATAAAGGCATATTTTCGGTCTTGGATGCAGTTCAATCTATTGCTAAAAAAATACCTCAACTGAACATTCGTTTAAAAATTATTGGCTATTACACAAAAGAATCGGAAAAGATAGCTATCGAAAATATTATTTCTTCATTAAGTAGGAATATCAATATTGAAATACACAACATTTTACCTTTCGAAGAATTTTGCCAAGTGGTTGGGGATACGGATTTTTTCTTAGACCTTCGCAAAAAGGATTTTGAAAACACGCATTGCCTGCCAATAAAGTTATTCTACTATTTGGCGTGTGGAAGGCCGGTTATCTATACGGATTTGAATTCGATAAAAAAGGATATCAAAGAATTCAATTTTGGTAAGTTGGTCAATACCAAGGATGTCGAGTCTATTGCCGGCTATATTCAAGAATGTGTTTCCAACATCGAATTTTACAATTCTCAGTGTGAAAGTGCATTGGAATATTCAAAAAAACATTACAATTGGGCAATCATTGAGAAAAAGTTTCTTACCCATATCAGCTTTCACAGCAAGGCTGTTTTTCAATATCGGAGCAATAAACAATGAACACGTTGAATCAACTTAAAAGAATATCCTTCAAAAATTCAATAGTATTGGAGAACTATTTCTTTATGACCGTTTTACAAGTCTTAAACTCTGCATTTGGAATACTCTTATATCCCTATTTAATTCGCGTATTAGGAGCCAGCAGCTATGGGCTTTATGTATATGCATTGACGGTTACAAACTTTTTCACAAGTTTCATTTCATTCGGATTCAATTTTCCGGCAGTAAAAACAGTATCGACAAACAGGGAAAACCTGGGAATAAAAAACGAACAAATATCCAATGTTTTTACAGCAAAATGCTACTTGTTCCTACTATCTGCTATTATTTTCACCAGTCTGGTTTTCAGCATAAAAGCCATGTCAAACAATTGGTTGATTTATACTATTTGTTTTACGCAGGTCTTCGGGGAAATCCTCATTCCCAGTTGGTTTTTCCAGGGAATCCAAAAAATGCGGGTCTTAACCACCATACAAATTTCAACAAGGCTACTATCCCTGCCTTTTATATTCATATTCATAAAAAAAGCGGAAGATATGTGGGTTTATGCCACCATTTCTTCATGCATAATGATTGCAATTGGCATTGTTTCGGTAATCCATTTGAAAAGAAAGGAAAACATCACTTACCGGTTTGTGGCATTCTCTTCTCTAAAAAAGCAATTTAAGGATGCGTTGCCTTTTTTCTGGTCATCGGCAATTGGCACTCTAAAAGAAGAAACAGCAACTTTAGTTATCGGGGTGTTTTTTGGAATGAGGGATGTGGCTATTTATGATTTGGCAAAAAAGGTGGTTTCCATTCCCCGCATACTGACTTACAGTATCAACAATGCTCTTTTCCCGCAAATAATTGACAAGCTCGAAAAAAATTTGGTAAAGAAAATCATACGCTACGAAACATGGATTGGCTTATCTATTTCAGCAGCAATTGCGCTGTGCGGTTACTGGCTGATTTATATCCTGGGCGGTGCGGACATGCTGGATGCATATCCATTGGCAATAATCCTTAGCCTGACAATACTTGTTTGGCTGGTAGTCGGGTCATATATCAGCTTCATATTTGTGCCATTGAACAAGTATTATTATGTAACATTAAACCAGGCAGTTGCACTTGTATCTTTCATTATCCTGAGCATTATTGGCATTTTAATCTACAAGAATATAATCGTTATCGTACTTGCCTTAACGCTTTCAGGCCTGTGCGAAATGGCCTTCTGCAATTACCTGATTAAAACCAAGCAACTGCTATGAATCCGAAAGTATCCATCCTGGTCCCGGTGTACAAGGCATCGGCCTTTATTGAAAAATGTGCAACCAGCCTTTTCAACCAGACTTTTGCAGACATCGAATATGTTTTCGTGAACGATGCAACCCCCGATGACAGCATTGGAAAACTCCAGGAAATTATCGAACGGTATCCCAATAGGAAGAACAATACCCGCATTATCAACCATCAGACAAACAGGGGTTCGGCAGCTTCAAAAAGCTCGGCTATTGAAGCTGCCAATGGTGATTACATTTCTTTTGTGGACAGCGATGACTACATTGATGCGGAAATGATTGAAGCAATGTATAACAAAGCCTTAAAGGAAAATGCGGATGTGGTGGTTTGTAATATGATTATCGAATTCGAGAACAATTCAGTTGTTTTCAACGACCTCATTTTCGACAAACCGGAAGACAATTTCCTTAACATGATTCTTCACGACAAAACATCATCGTCCATGTGCAACAAACTCATTAAGAGTCCATTATACAAGCAACCCGATTGTAAAATTCCGGAAAACCTGAATTACTGTGAAGACTGGCATATCATGACCCGGATTTACTATTTTTCAAACAAAATAGTAAAGACAGACAGGGCGTTCTACCATTATATTCAGTACAATTCCGGTTCTATAACCAAGACAATAAACCGGATGCATTTTGAAAACATAATGCTGTTCTGGAAACTGTTCGATGATTTCATCAAAGAGCAAAATATCGTTGGGAAATATCAACAACTAATTGAATTGCCTAAACTGCAGAGTAAAGTCCGCCTATTATTGGGGACAAACTCAATCCAACTACGAAAAGAATTTGCAAACATATTTAAAACCGAAGAGCTACATTGTGCCAAACAACTTAGACGGGGCGAAAAACTGATGCTGTTCTTGGTTCGCCACAAACAATTCCGGCTTTCCCAGGTTTTGCGGTTCTATTTGCTTGCGAAAAACAGAAACACAAGAACAACAAAAAAAAAACTAGCCCTGGTAACCCACTTGGCTCTGTACTGAGCCTGAATACTGTAGTAGGCTTCTCGGACATGCTGGTTTTGGCAATGGCTGTACCAAATATTATTGGCTTACTTGTACTAGCCCCGGAAGTCCGCACCGAATTGAAAGAATACAATCGTTGGATTAAAACCCAGGTGAAGAATAGCAAATAAAAACAATTATATATTTATGAACAACACTTTCACACAAACTTTGACCGTGGACGAAAGCCAGACGGCTTCAAATTTCGGGTCGGGGCTTTTACCGGTTTTTGCCACCCCGGCATTGGTCGCATTCATGGAAAATACAGCCATGAAATTGGTTGAATTACCTGAGGGGGCTTCAAGTGTGGGTACCGAAATACATGTGCGGCATTTGAAAGCAAGTCCTATCGGAGCCAAAATCCAATGCACGGCAATTTTAAATTCGGTTGAAGGCCGGAAATACAGTTTTTCCCTACAGGCCACGGATGAATCGGGGGATTTAATCGGAGAAGGAACGCACGAACGCTTCGTGGTAGACATTGAACGGTTTATGAGTAAACTGGGATGATTTAAGCGGCAAAAAACTACATTTTCAACCGGACGCAATTATTTGGCGTAAAGCCTGGTATTCAATTAAAAAGCCTGCAATGTTAAGTTGCAGGCTTTTTAATGTTTAAATTTAGTTTGTAAATTTCAATGTACTGTTGTTTCGACATAGGATACGATGAATTCAACACGCCGGTTCAACCGCCTGCCAGCCTCGGTTTTATTTGTGGCAACAGGCTGTTCGGCTCCAAACCCCTGGGTGTTTAACCGGTTTTCATCAATCCCATGTTTTACAAGGAAATCTTTCACTGCCAAAGCGCGCTTCATTGATAAAACCTTATTGGCAGCCGGGTTGCCAACGTTATCCGTAAAGCCCCTGACTTCGACAAAGTAATTCGGGTTGTTTATCAACACACCTGCAATCTGGTTAAGTATGTTGTAAGACGAACTTAACAAGCGGTCGTTTCCATTTTCAAACTGGACTCCTTGCAACGCTTTGTGGAAAAGCATCTGGTACTCAGGCACAATTTCATGACCAGTTTCCAACCCGGAATCGGTTTCAGCAGGCTTGGGCTTTTCAGGTATCGATTCATTATTAACCGGTTCAGGATAACCGTTGCTTACCGAAGCCCCTTTCGCGGCCGGGTATTTATCCTGGTAACCTGGCACTCCATCGGCATCCGTGTCTTCCGGGACACCGACTTTATCCACCATGCCCTGGGCATCCTCCGCTGTAGCAGGAGATTTATCCAATGTTGCAGGTACGCTATCGCCATCAAACTCAATCGGAGTGTTGCCGGGTTTCGGACTGGCAGGTTTGGCAGTACTGTCCCTGTGCATCTCCTCCCCCTTGGACGTACTGTCTGCAACCGCCCCACTAATGGTGTCAAGCGGGAGAGCATTCTGATCAGCCTTCACATTTCCAAGAGTTTTCGGGAACTTGTCAAGGTGGCCTGGAGTTCCATTGCCAGCCGAGTCGGCAGGATAACTGTTTTTGCCAGTTTCCCCCTGGGTTTCCATTGTTGTCCTCGGATGCCCACCAGGAACTTGTACTTTACGCTCGGCTACCCTGTCTTTGTCCTTATCCTTTTTATATCCAAATACGATATTCAGCCCTAATGCCAGGTTGACTCCTTTCGAATGGTAGGCTGCCGGAAAGTCAACCGAAGGGAATCTCCTGCTTAATTCGCTCAAAGGCAAGGACACATACTTTAAAGGGATATAGTCGGCTGACAATAACCAGTGTAAAAAACCTGTGCATAATCCGATTCCGGCGCCCAAGCTGTTCACTCCCCCGCTTAAATGCGAATACGAAACCGACAAGTTGACCCATTTGATTGGTTTTCCATTAATCGAGCCGGTCAGCTGCTCCAGGTATGAACTGTTCCTTTTAATGGTCTTCGACAATATCCCAAGGCTTAGCTTGTTGTGGAAAAAACCGTATTCGATTCCGACATTTAATTTTGGCGATGTATATGTTGTATAGGCATTTGATGTTGACAATATCGAATTTGAATCCTTTATCTTGCCGATAATCGAATCGGTTGCGGAGGCTAAATCGATTCCGGTGTTTACATCAAACGACTTTCCACCAAAGCTGAATGCTTCGTTGAAAGTGATGTTGCTGACGTTTTTCTTCCATTTAATAAAGCCAAGGTCGGTAAGTGCTGCCGAGAAAGTCAGGTTACCTGCGGGTACAAACGTAAATCCGACATCGAGGCCGGCACCGTTTCCCGAAGGTTTTGCCCAATCGGTAGTTGTTGCCGGCAAATCGTATGCCGATGCCCCAACTGAATTTCCAATCCGGAATTGAACCGGCGAAGCAATGTTTATTGTCCCGTTCCCGTTAATATTCCATTCATCGATACTGGCGTTCAAATCAAATTTCTGTAATTTGGCCGACATATTGACTGCACCTAAAAGGTACTTGAACTTGGCGCCGACCGACCATTTATCGTTAATTTTCAATGAATACCCCAAGCCAACCTCGGTGTACATCGAAAAGTCGAGCCCCAGGTTTTTGAAATCATAATTATTATACATGTCGGGCGTTAAAAAAAAAGCCAGCTTAACCAAATCTTTAGGAACACCCAGTTCCCCGCTAACCTTTCCGGTTACCGACAAGTTCCAGTACGATGACCGTGTACGGAAGCCTAACCCGACGAGATTCATCTGGACATCTGCACCAGCCAGCAATGTAGGTTGTATGACATTGTAGAACCGGTTCAGGTCGCCCTCCGGATTAGCGAACAAAACAGGTTTACCATTTTGATTGTAAACGATATCCTTCAGTACAAGCGAATTGTTTTTAATATTGAAGTTCGAGAAACCAATCAACGGCATGGATAAATAAAAGTTGCCCAACGGTTGGAATGCCGGATTCAGGTAAGTGCGGGATGGCACATTATCCATGAAATATACCGTATTCATTTGTTGGGAACTTACAACAAAAGTTGAAAGCAAAAAACTTATGGCGATTATTAATTTGTTCGCGTAATTGTTTTCCATTTTTGCCGGATTATTTCTTTGAGCCAATATTTACAACGGTTTTGCTACGCAAGAACACCCCTATTTTAACTTCGAAATTGTTTTTCGTTGTCAAATGCATCGGTCCGGGCACATCGGTTTCAGCCTTTTTCCCACCCCGGAGCAAAAGGCTGAAAATAATGAATTTCGTTTCCTTCAATTGTTGCAATGTCGATTTACCCAAAGCAATCTGGATGGTTTGAGGCTTCACTCCGGATTCAACCACCTTGCCGTCCGGGTCGACTTCGGGTGCATTGACAATGAAATTGCTGTTTATCGTACCAATAGTTGCATCATCCGCCACAGGAACTGCTGCCGGAATTGTATCGTTGGGCAAGTCCGACTTCCAGAACGTCATCCTGTAAATTGCCTCAACCGGAAACCGGTTTTTTACCGACAGGACAAGTGTTGCCGAATCGACATTATCCGGGATAGCAGGCAGTTTGAAATCCTCGATTGTGTCTTGTACCATATAGTAGCTTTTCTCCCTCAGGCTGAAAGGTATGTTCAGCTTGACATGGAGCTTTACCTTGCTGCCAGGTGTAATGAAATTGTCCAGCCTGGTTGAATCGGCCGAAACCGTACAATGATACATGACTTTATCGGGATAAGGGAAAATTTCAAAAAAGTTATGCGACTGCATGGTTTGCGAATTAAACTGGTCGAAGGTATTTGTAACCCATGAATTTAAAGTTTCAGGACCGTTAAGCGTCAAAAGTTTCGAAGGGGAAGAGGCCTGGGTTGCCGGATTGTAAAAAAGAGCCTGGAACACATTCGATGGATTTGCCGAGTTATATGCTTTCAGGTAATCGATATTTATATTGAATTTCATACCGATATTGGTTGATGCCGTCAAGTCAAGGCTTGGATTTGCGAAAATGAAATGGGAACCCGGGAAAACACCGTTAAGGTCGATTGGGATTGAAAAAATATCTTCCACGTTTTCATGTATTTTGAAAAATCCGAAAACAGCCTTTGTCTTGATTGCGGAAAAATTCATTTTAAGACTTACATATGAACCGGATGTAATGACAATAGGCTGTGCCTGGGGGTTGATACTTATTTTCAACTTGAACGGTATGGCTTGCCGGCCATTCAGGAACAGAGCATAGCTTCCTATTGGCAGTTGCTTGGTTACCTTGTAAGCAACGGGCGAAATGACCGGATTTACACCATTATCGAAATGTATATCCGAATCATTAAAAACAAGTTCAACCTTAAAATCGGAAGCGGGTATGTTTTTCAAATCGTCGGGAACATCTATTTTGGCATCGAGCAGCATTGAATTGACAAGAATCTTATCAATCCGCCCATTGTCCGCATTCTGGTTCGACATGAAATCGAGGTTGACATCGATAGGTGGAATCGCAAGAGGCAATCCGGCGGGAAGAATGGCCGGCGGCAACGAAAATGCTTCCTCAAATGGAATTATCGAATCGTTGAGTTCCACCTTATCCAATGAAATTTCATGGTCAAAATTATTCGAGTAATTCAATTCACTATCGGCAGTATCAATATTCAACGGCAAGCCATACTTATCCAACAGGTCCTGAACCGAAATGCGCACACTGCCCACGGGCAACACAAGGGATTGGTCGAGCTGCACATCCTTCGAGATGTTAGTTAAATCTAAATCGGACAAGCAAGATACCAGGAATAAACAAATGAATGCGGGCAGGAGAAAAAATAATTTCCTATTTATATACACAAACATAATAATCTTATTTTCAGAAACTTACAACCATAACCCGGAAAAATAAAACAAGTCGAGTAACGTTTTCCAAAGATAAGAAATTTCTCATTCAATAACGCTTTTCAGTGTCTAAATTTCATTCAATTTCTAATCCCAATCGCACCGGCAATTGCGTGGGCCGGCCGGGCGGTGGAGCCCGTTCCTGCTTGTCCTGCCCGGGCCGTAACTTCCGGGCAAGCCCAACAATATGTTAACCCCGGCAGACAAGTTCAAGACATTCGACCTATACGGTATCGGGACCTTCATTCCGGGAAACGAGGGATGGATGGTGGACAAGGGAAAGTCAACCTTTTCAAAGAAGAGGTAGTCGGCCGCAAGAAAGCAATTCACACACCCCATACCGAGCGAGAACCCCGCCCCCACCGTGTTCAGGTTCCCATTCAGGAACGAATAGCCAAGCGACGAACCGAGCCACTTGAACGGCCTGGCATTCACCGATGCCGTTACTTCGCCGGTGATTGTCTTTTTGTACGCATGCACACGGGTCAACACACCCAAACTCAGTTTCCCGGGAAACAAATGGTACTCGACACCCAAGTTCACGGTCGAGGTTGTGGACGTGTAATAACTCCGGCTCGCTCCCGACACATGCATCGATTTATCGAACTGGCCAAGAATGGAATCGACTAAAATATTTCCAACAATCAACGCATCGTAAATGCCGTTCAACGTTTCAGTCCGGGCTGTGTCAGTAAAAGGGCTTATTCCACCGAACACAAAACTGCTGTTGTAACTGATATTCCTGGGGTTTCTGTGCCAGTGGATAAAACCCAGGTCGGTTAAAGCCGCCGACAGGCCTACACGCCCGTTCATCCGGTAATCGACCCCGACATCGATGCCCGCCCCGGCACCGGATGGTTTCAACAAACCGGTGAAACCATCCGGCAATTCGTATGAAAAGGACTGGAAACCGGGAAAATCGAATGCGACTGGACTCGATTCGTTGATCGAACCGACTCCTGAGAACTTCCACTTGCCATCTCCACCGTTCATCGACAAGTCCTTGTTCCGGCTCGAAATATTCGCACTCCCGGCAAGGTATTTAAGCTTGACTCCACAGGTAAGCCGGGAATCCAGCTGTTTTGCCATCCCCAATACAAATTGGGTATAGCAAGTGAGGTCGGACTGCAAGGCAGCAAAGTCGAACCGGTTATCGAAACCCTCCGTGGTGCCGAACAGCGAAACCCGGAAAGCATCCCTGGGCAGCCCCACCATGCCCTGGAACCTTGAATCGACCGAAAAATTCCAGAAACAACCACCCCACCGGAAGCCAGCAGAAATAATAGAGGTCCGAAAGTTAGCCCTCAGCACGGTTGTTGGTTTCAAGGTGTTGTAGAAACGCCGGATACTTGCAGGACTGTCAAGGAACGTGATTGTCTTGTCGCCTTCATGGTAAACAAGGTCGTTGAATGCAAAAGAATTGTTCCCCATATCGAATTGCACATAGCCCATTAGCGGCAGCGACACATACATCCCGGCGTCGGGTATGAATGCCGGGTTCAACACATGCCTCACAGGTACATTTTGCATGAAATAAAGCGTGTTCACCTGCTGGGGGAACAATGCGCCTGTTGAAAACAACCCGATAACGGCTAGCAATAAACGCCTGGATAATTGCCTCATAATTGGCTGTATAAATTTCAAACCATCAGGTACCAATACGGCCTAACCTTAATTATACAGCATGAAACAAAAATTAAATTCCCAAAGTTTTACCCCTATCCGTTTTATGGGAAATTAACCAGGTAAACCGTTTCGGTGGCGCGTGTGACCGCGGTGTACAGCCAGCGGTAAAACTCGGCATTCATCTGGTCCTCGTTCATTTGACCCGGGTCGATGAACACCTTTTTCCATTGCCCGCCCTGCGCTTTGTGGCAAGTTACCGCATAGGCAAATTTCACCTGCAACGCATTGAAGAATTCGTTTTCGTAGATTTTCTTATACAATTCCCTTTTATTCGTTATCTCGGGATAATCTTCGGCAACAGCTTTGAAAAGCCTGTTAGCCAAGTCATTAATCTGTGCCGGCGATTCAGATTGCAATACATCGAGCCAAACCCGGGCATCGATTTCCCAGTCATAATCGAGCGAACGCAAGGTGAGGTCGACAAACCTGAAGCCATACATTTCGTGGAATTTCCGGACACGCACGATTTGCAAAATATCGCCATTGGCAATAAAATCTATCTCCTTGTAGGGCTTGTTCCAGAAGTAGTTGTTGCGGGTAACCATCAACAAATCGCCATTGGTGATTTCCTCTTCCTTCATCATTACCCTGGCACGAATACCGTTGTTGTACAGATTTGCACGTTTATTCGACCGGGTCACCACAATGGTATCTTCCACCCCCACTCCATCGTAAGCCCGTTGTATTTCATCAATCAGCTCCATGCCGTTGAGCTTGCAGAAATCGCCGAAACCCTCCAGCTTGAATTGCGGAAACCCGTCCGTCAGCTCGTCTGTCAATTGGTTGCGCAGGATGGTGGCATTGTGCAGTATCCCGCTTTCCATAGCTTGCCTGACCACGTGCGTAAGCGTGAACTCATGTAGATTAAGCCCATAGCTCATGAGCTTTTCGGCTTCAAGCGCCGGGCTGTAAGGTTGCATAACCGGGGGAAGCTGCGCGGTATCGCCCAGCAGCAGCAAGCTGCACCCTTCGCCGCTGTACACGAAATTAATCAAATCGTCGAGCAGCTGCCCCGACCCGAAGGCCGAATCGCTTCCGGTGTTCGAAATCATGGAAGCTTCGTCAACGATGAAAAGCGTGTGGCTGTACAGGTTGTCGGCCAGCTGGAATTCGAACTCCGACATGGACTTCTGGCGGTATATTTTCTTGTGGATGGTAAATGCCGGGAATCCCGAATAACCCGCAATCACCTTTGCAGCCCTGCCGGTGGGGGCAAGAAGCATGGTCTTTTGTTGAAGCCCGTTCAACGCCCTTACCAATGCGCTCACCACCGAAGTTTTCCCGGTACCTGCATACCCCTTCAGCAGGAAAACCTTTTCGGGGTCAGTCGACATCAGGAACATCCCCAGCTTGTCGAGCAATAACACCTGCTGTTCGGTAGGTTCAAATTGCAACTGGGCGGCAATGCGCTCCGATATGAAATTGTGTAACATATTGCAAAGATAACCATTCACATTTGACCGGAATAAATTAGGGTCATAAAAAAAATCATTTTAGCGGAGAACAAATTTTACAGAACAAACGTTTACCACATATAGCTTGGAGTTTCAATCAAAAAATCCAACTGCCACTCTGCGATATTGGGAAATATAAAAATACGGCTTACATTTGTTCAATCGGAATTATAGTCGTAACTTTGCAACGTTTTCAAATCGCAAAAGCAGTCCTGTTTTTGTTTCAACAATCAAAACATAACTTTCACAACAAACGACGTTTATTTTCCACGTTGGAAAATTTCCACAAAAAAAACGTTTATTCATCACCTTATGAGTAATTACAACATTTTGCAATTGAATGCGAAAGAACTGTCTGAACTAAAAGACATCGCAACCGAGCTGGGCATAAAAGCGCCGAATTCAATTCCTAAAGACAAGTTAGTCTACGAGATTCTCGACCAGCAGGCCGTTGTCAATGCGCAGCGCAAAACAAGTTCGAACGAGAACCAGGATACCGACCGGAAGAAAAGGCTCCGCGTATCTGTAAAAAAGACTTCGGAACAAAAAGCTTTCCCTACGCCGAACAACCCGGCAAAACAACCCGAAAAACAACTGCCCAAAACAGTTGCTGCAGTTGCAGAACCCGAACAGGCTGCTAAACCTGTGGAAACGGCAACAGAAATAAAAACCGCAGAAGCAG
This sequence comes from Paludibacter sp., assembly GCA_035299105.1. Taxonomy (GTDB): domain Bacteria; phylum Bacteroidota; class Bacteroidia; order Bacteroidales; family Paludibacteraceae; genus Paludibacter. Next base: position 38,737 of record DATGXD010000251.1, read on the forward strand.
AATCGCCGGAAACAAAACAA
>DATGXD010000252.1:0-24390 GCA_035299105.1 Paludibacter sp.
GGAAAGCTTTGTTTTCATTATAATTGATTGGTAGTCAGCTATAAAGATACAAAATTTCAAGGTCTTTTCCAAATAAAAAGATTACTATTTTGCTGAATATCAAATAATTATATCGCTATACAATTATTGTCATGTACTAAACAAAAAATTACTTTTTTCCCTCGAATAGCTTTAATATCCCGAGAATTTCCTCGTACTTTGCCAGGAAGCTACTCATTATTATTTGATAGGTCGTCTTTTAAATATACGGATTTTTATCCGAAATGAACAACTTTTTTATCTCTATTTATTAATGCACTACGGGTTATAATATGAAAACACCAGAAAAAATTTCCGGGAACCAGAACTACACGGCAGTAAATGTAGGGAACCTGGAGGGAATAAAAAATTATTCGCTTATTCACCCCAAACTGGGAACAGCAATCAAGGGGAAAGTGTTTCTGAAAGACTCCACCCAAGCAACCGGCACGGAAATATCCTTTACAACCATCCCGCCAAAATCGGAATTGGGTTATTTTCATATCCATAATAAGGACGAAGAAACGTATATTATCTTGCAAGGTTCCGGTTTTTACCAGGTGGATGATGATTGTTTCCCCATACAGGCCGGAAGTGTGATAAGAGTTGCCCCCGGCGGTGTGAGAAGTTTGTGCAATACTTCGGAAACGGAGATGGTGTATATTTGCATACAAGCAAAAGAAAATTCATTGGAAGAATATACAACCGATGATGGTAAAAGGGTTGCAGTTACCCCGAAATGGAAAATGTAAGAGTGTCATAATTCCAGGTTTCCAAAAAGTTGCCTTCCGAATGTAACAGGCAGGTAGAATGGATTTTTGGAAAATGATTGTCAGAAAATCCTTCTACAGGCTTTTCCTTTTCAGCCACACCTGGTACGAGTTCACCATGTTTTGCCAAAGCACATACGCGCCCGGACCAATGGAAGCTATCGGGTTCAGGTACGTTTGTGCCATCCAGATAGCCAGGATGGTGTTTTTCTGCCCAATGCTTTGCCCCCCGGCCACGGTGTCGTTGTAATGCTTGCCAATAGCCCTTCCGGCTATGAACTGCCCAATGCAAGCGATGGCGGCGGCAATTCCTATCACCATTTCGATGGTATAAGTGGTGGCTTCCTGTTCGCTTACAAATTGAACGGTGCGCGCTGTGACCACACTCAGGGAAAATGTCCACAGGTAGAACGACAGGCCCGAATAGTTCCCGATACTTGCTTTTACCCGCGGGCTAGCCTTTCCAAGTGTTAAGGCCAGGGCGAATGGCAATAGCAGCAACACGCCTACCCGCTTGGCCACTAGGAGGAACGATTCCATAAATGGCAGATCGTGGTTGGTGCCAATGAACGAAAAAATAACCGGTGCGGCCAATGCCAGCAGCATGTTGCTTATCAGGCTGTAGGCCGTGATACTCGCCACATTCCCTTTCAACATCCCGGTTACAACGGGTGCAGCCGTGCCGGTAGGGGCCAATACGCAAATTAGGACACCCTGTGCAAGCAATTCGTTGGCTGGCAGCAAGATGAAATAAACGCACAGGCTTACACCGAACTGGATGCCCAGCAACCACAAGTGCAACCACGACAACCGGACGTTTTCCATGTCCAGTTTGCAATAGGTCAGGAACAGCATGATAAAAATGAGATAGGGGGTGAGGAATGCCATTGTCCCCAGCCACTTAAAGAAAAGGGCGCCCACTGCCATGGCAATGGGCATCATATACGGTTTGATTTTCGCCAACATCCAGCGCCTGTTTGATTTCCAGCGACAAAAGTACAAAGATAAAGTGGAAAGTTGAAAATGCAGGCATGTAAAAAAGATGGCAGGAACTGCTTTTGAAAATTGTCCCCTTGAATGCCCTCCAATAAGCCTGGATTCTGAGGCCGAAGCGTGTTTAATGATTTTTTCATTTAATGATTTTTTCGGATTGATATTCGGAATGGAAGGCCAAGTTGTTTGTATCCAACTGGATGCATCTGTGTGTTTCGCATATGTGGCTGTCAATGCTTTTTACACTAAGAAAAGAACTTGTGTCCCTTGTGCCGTGTTTGGAAAAAAATCAATTTCTTTGTAGTCTGAAATCCATGCATTAACAATATGGGGTTCAAAACTTGAATTATCATAACAAAAAAACATACATGAAAAAAGCAAAATCGCTGCTGGCCATAGCATTTTCCCTGGCGTTGGGATTACAACAGGTTGCATCACAGGATCACAACATTTCGGTGGATGTGAAAAAGCCGGGTTCGCCGATACAAAAGACCATGTACGGCATTTTCTTCGAAGACATTAACTACGGCGCCGATGGCGGGCTATATGCCGAAATGATTAAAAACCGCTCGTTCGAATTCCCGCAGAGCCTGCTGGGCTGGACTACTTTTGGCAAGGTGGAAGTCCGTACCGAGGGGGCGCCATTCCCAAACAACCCGCACTATGTGCGCCTGGCCTATCCCGGACACGATGATAAACGCACCGGGCTCGACAACGAAGGATTTTTTGGTGTTTCGGTAAAAGCTGGCGAAGAATACCGCTTTTCGGTGTGGGCACGTGTTCCGGATAATGCCGACAAATCGTCCATCCGCGTGGAGCTGGTTGACCCGAACAGCGATATTTTTGCTTCGGAAAAGTTGGAGTTCAACCCCGGGAACTGGCAGAAATACCAGGTGGTTCTGAAACCCAAGCGCACCGAAGCAAAAGCACGCCTGCGTATTTTCCTCACATCGAAAAATAGCGCCGACCTTGAGCATGTGTCGCTTTTCCCTGTCGATACCTGGAAAGGGCGTGAAAACGGCTTGCGCAAAGACCTGGCACAGGCTCTTTACGACTTGCACCCGGGCGTTTTCCGTTTCCCCGGCGGCTGTATTGTGGAAGGTACCAACATCGAAGACCGCTACCAGTGGAAAAACACGGTTGGGCAGGTCGAGAACCGCAAATCAAATGAAAATCGTTGGGAGTTCACATTCCAAAACCGCTTTTTCCCCGATTACCGCCAAAGCTACGGGCTTGGATTTTTTGAATACTTCCAGCTTTCAGAAGAAATCGGGGCCGAAGCTCTTCCGGTATTGAACTGCGGAATGACCTGCCAGTACCAGAACTGGGAAAAAGAATCGGCCCATGTGAAAACAAACGAACTCGACCCGTATGTGCAGGATGCGCTTGATTTGATTGAATTCGCCAACGGCGATGTAACCACCAAATGGGGGAAAGTCCGTGCCGACATGGGGCATCCGGCTCCATTCAACCTGAAACAAATGGCTGTAGGCAACGAGCAATGGGGGAATTTCTATCCCCAGCGCCTCGAACCGTTTATCAAGGCCATTAAAGCCAAATACCCCAATTTCAAGGTTGTGGGAAGCGCCGGGCCTTCACCCAGCGGAAAAGATTTCGACTACGGCTGGAACGAAATGAAACGACTGAAAGCCGACCTGGTGGACGAACATTATTATAGAGAGCCGAAATGGTTCCTGGATAATGCTGCCCGCTACGATAACTACGACCGCAAAGGCCCGAAAGTGTTTGCCGGCGAATATGCCTGCCATCCAAAAAACCGCAAGAACAATTTCGAAGCCGCACTGTGCGAGGCTGCTTTCATGACCGGTTTCGAACGGAATGCCGATGTGGTTTACCAATGTACTTATGCCCCGCTTTTTGCCCACGTGCAGGGTTGGCAATGGAGACCCGACCTCATCTGGTTCGACAACCTGCGAAGCGTGCGTTCGGTGAATTACTATGTGCAGCAACTTTACGGTATGAATGTGGGCACCAACGTGTTGACGACCGTTGAAAACAAACTTCCGCTCACAGGACAGGACGGGATTTATGCTTCTTCGGCCATTGACAAGAATAAAAAGGAAATTATCCTGAAAATTGCCAATACATCGGATGCCGCGAAGAAGGTAACCTACAATTTTGCAGGTTTGAAAGCCGCTGCACGCAAGGGGACCCAAACGGTTTTGAAATCGGGTAATATGGATGCTGAAAATACGCTCGATAACCCGAATGCAGTAGTTCCGGTTACGACTGAAATCAGTGTTTCGGGAAATACATTCGAAGTGGAACTTGCTCCGAAATCGTTCAGCTTGTATACGATTAAGTTGTAAGTAAATGCAGCAGGCATTGTTTAAGGCAGGTGAAGGTTTCTTTACCTGCCTTTTTGATTTTGTAAAATCCAAGAACTGGTTTCTCTGAACTCGATGCGAAAAAAAGCATGTCATTTTGGGTAAAATGGAAAAATTCTCCACCAAATCTATTCGCTAAAATCAATACATTTGTATTGAAAATTGAATTACCCGATTAAAATACTCTTGTGAAAAAAAATTTATTCTTAATCCTTCTATTGTCGATTGGCCAATCCCTTTTTGCTCAAGGCACTGCCGAAGATTACAACCGCGCTTTTTCGCTGTCGGACAGGTACAAAGACAAGGTTTTTTATTCCAACGTAACCCCCCAGTGGATTGGGAAAACCGACTGTTTCTGGTATGCACGCAACACACCCGAAGGCAAAGCCTACATGCTGGTGGATGCCCGGAAAAAATCGCGGGGGCTGCTGTTCGACCACCTGAAACTGGCCGAAGCGCTATCGAAAGCCACCGGGAAAACGGTGAAAATGGAAGAACTTTCGCTTTCGTCGGTGAAAGTTTCTGAAACGATTGACACGCTCCATTTTATATACGATGGCGTAAAATGGATGTACCAACTACACAAAGATTCGTTGAAACGAGAAGGAAAGCCGATATCCGGCAAAAGCGAATATTGGGGGAAGGTGGACAACGAATGCGAAGGGAAACCCGTGGTTTCGCCCGACAAAAAGCTTTCGGCTTTTGTAAAAGACAATAACCTGTATGTGAAAGATTTGGCTACAGGTATGGAAAAAGCCCTGAGCGCCGATGGAACAAAGGACGATTATTATTCCGCTTACCCTTACTGGTCGCCCGACTCGCGGAAACTGGCCGTAATGCGGATCCATGCCGCCGACATTCGCACTTTGTACCTGATTGAATCCTCGCCTGCCGACCAGTTGCAACCTAAGCTCCACACCCGCGATTATGTCAAGCCCGGCGATGTGCTTCCAAGCCGCACGCCTGTGGTTTTCGATGTGGCCAGCGGCAACCAGAAGGTTATTTCAACCGACTTATGCAGGAACCAGCTCGACCTGAAAGCTTTCGAATGGTTGCCCGACAGCAAATCGGTGATTTTCGAGTACAACGAGCGCGGACATAAGGTTTACCGCGTGCTCGAGATTTCGGCCGAAACGGGAAGTGTCCGTACATTGATTGAAGAAACCTCGAACACGTTTGTCAACTACAACCGCTACTTCCGGCAGAACATCAATAAGACGAATGAAATTATCTGGATGAGCGAGCGCGACAACTGGAACCACCTGTACCTCTACGACCGCCTGACCGGGAAAGTCAAAAACCAGATTACCCGCGGCGAATGGTACGTGCGCGACGTGATAAACGTGGACGAAACGAGGCGCGAAATCACGTTCTCGGCCAACGGCATGATGCAGGGCGAAGACCCGTACCTGGTTCGTTACTACCGCATCCGCTTCGATGGTTCGGAACTTACTTGTCTCACGCCCGAGACCGGCATGCATCAGGCCTGGTTTTCGGACAACAAGCAATACCTGGTGGATGTGTATTCGATGGTGGATAAAGCCCCTGTGGCTGTGTTGCGCAATGCCCGCAGCGGTAAAATCATTATGCCACTCGAAAAAGCAGACATTTCTGCCTTGTTGAAAGCCGGTTGGACTGCGCCCGAAGTGTTTGTTGCCAAGGGCCGCGATGGCAAGACCGACATTTGGGGAATTATCCAGCGCCCCACCAACTTCGACCCGAACAAAAAATATCCTGTGATCGAATACATTTACTCCGGACCCGGCAGCCAGTACGTTCCAAAAACCTTCATTCCGTTCAACTGGAACATGTCGGCTCTTGCCGAGCTGGGTTTCATTGTTGTTCAGGTGGATGGCATGGGCACTTCGTTCCGCTCCAAGGCATTCGAAGAAGTTTGCTACAAAAACCTGAAAGATGCCGGCTTCCCCGACCGCATTTTGTGGACCAAAGCTGCCGCTCAGAAGTACCCGTACATGGATATCGACCGCGTGGGCATTTTCGGCGCTTCGGCAGGCGGGCAGGAAGCGATGGCAGCCGTGCTTTTCCACCCCGAACATTACAAGGCGGCCTACTCGTCGTGCGGATGCCACGACAACCGCATGGACAAAATCTGGTGGAACGAACAATGGATGAGCTACCCGGTTGATAAATCGTATGAGGAAAGTTCGAACGTGGTAAACGCCCACCTGCTTACCCGTCCGCTAATGCTGGTGGTGGGCGAAATGGACGACAACGTGGACCCCTCGTCGACTTACCAGGTTTGCAACGCGCTGATTAAAGCAAACAAGGACTTTGAACTGGTAGTACTGCCCGGCGTGGGCCACACCATGGGCGGTAGTTACGGCGAACACAAACGCTACGACTTCTTTGTAAAGAACCTAATGGGTGTAACACCTCCGGAATGGGAAAAAGTGGGTGTGAGGAAATGATTATTTGTTTAATTAGTCAGGGCGCGACTTGAAGTCGCGCTCTGACTAAAAACTTGATATCCGCACCTCTTCCACTTCTTCCACAGTTTTCGGTTTTACTTTAGTGCCTAGCCGGCGCGGTCCGTTTTCGGTCATCAGGTAGTCTTCCTCGTTGCGGATACCGCCGAAGTTGCGGAATTTCTGCACTTCGTTCCAGTTGATAAATTCGTTGAACTTCCCTTCGCCCTGCCATTTGTCCATAAGCTCAGGGATAAAGTAAATGCCCGGCTCAATGGTGAACACATGCCCGGGCCTGAGTGGTTTAGCCAGGCGCAGCGATTTCAGTCCGAACTGCGTGCTCTTGTGCTCGCCGTCGTAACCCACCCACACTTCGCCGAGGTTTTCCATATCGTGTACATCGAGTCCCATCATGTGGCCTGTGCCGCAAGGCAGGAACAGGGCATGTACACCGTTGGAAATGATATCGTCGGTATTCCCTTTCAGCAAGCCTAATCCCTTCATGTTTTCGGAAATGGAGCGGCAGGCTGCGAGGTGCGCATTCCGGAACGGGACATTCAGCCCGAGTGTGTCAATAGCCGCCTGATGGGCCTGCAGGCTCATTTCATAAATCAGTTTTTGCTGCGAAGTGAAAGTTGCATCCACCGGAAACGTGCTCGACAAATCGCCGCAATAGTGGCTTTTCAGTTCGGCCCCGGCATCGAGCAGGAAAAGGTCGCCGCTTTTCAGCACATTGCCGTGGTAATGGTTGTGCAGGGTTTGCCCGTTGATGGTTGCAATAATCGGGAACGAGATTTCGCAATCGGCAGCGTGGGCAATTTCGTATACGCGCGCGGCAATCTGCGCTTCGGTCATGCCCGGACGCGCCAGTTGCATGGCTGCCACGTGCATATCCACCGAAAGGTCGACGGCGCGTTCGATTTCGGCAATTTCCTCGTCCGATTTTATTTCGCGCTGATTTACCACCGCACGAATCAGCTTCAGGGATGATTTTTGTGCGATGTGGTCGGGGTGCAGGAACAGCAAATGCTGCAACTCCAGCTTGCTTTCGGCACGGTAAGGTGGCAGGTAATGAACAGCACGTCCGGCTCTTATTGCTTCGTGCAGTAGGGTTGCCAACTCTGCACTTGGATTCGTATGGTCCACGCCGACTTCCGAAGCCCGTCCGGCTATGGTGGGCTGTGGCCCCATCCATACGACATCGTCAATGGTATAATCATTGCCGAAAATGATGTGCCGGTTGTTGTCAACATCAATTACCGCTGCCAACCCCGGGAAATCGATTCCGAAATAATACAAGAACGTGCTGTCCTGCCGGAAATGATAACCATTGTCGGCGTAATTCATCGGGCTTTCGTCGTTGCCCAGCAATAGAATCAACCCCGAGCCAATCTGATTGGCCAGGATTTCGCGGCGTTGTATATAAGTTTCGGATTTAAACATATTGTAGATTTTAGTTTTGGTATTCCGGATTATAAATTTCTATTCAGCACGCTGATAACCAATTGTTTTACAATGTCCGACTCTTCGGTTTTACTTGTAGCTATAAACAACGTAAGCGCTGCAAGTGTTGCGTTATCAATTATCGGTTTTCCGTCAGGCTTGAGTAATGCATTGTTTTTCTGCATGAAATATAGGAAACATGCAGCTGCTATGCGCTTGTTCCCATCCACGAACGAATGGTTTTTGGTGATAAAATACAACAGGTTGGCTCCTTTTTCCTCTATGCTCGGATAAAGCTCTGTATCGCCAAAACTCTGTTTAATCTGATTTATTGAACTGAGGAAACTATCATCTTTCGGCTTTGCGAATACGTCCGACTCGAATTCTGAATACATGGATTTTATCAGGGCCATGTACTCATCAAAAGTAGGGAAAACTGTTGTTCCACGGGTTAACCCTTTTATGTCAAGCATTTCATGGTCGTAATCATCAAGCAGTTCAAGCCCTTTGGCAAAAATACGAAGCATTTCAAACTCTTCGGTTGTAGTTTGTTCGGCAATTACCCTGTTCAGGATGCGGATGCCTGTCCTGAGATATTCTACTTCCTGTTGTTTTTGTGCCAGCCGTTTTTCGTTGATTGCATAGCCATTTACCAGATAGTCCTTAAGGCGTTGTGTAGCCCATTGTCTGAATTGAGTGCCACGTTTTGAATTCACACGGTAACCTACCGAAATAATCATATCCAAATTATAATGATCGATACTGCGTTGAACTTCTCTCTTGCCTTCCTGGCGAACTATCCGGAATTTCCGGATAGTTGAAACGATTTCCAATTCGCCTGTTTGGTAAATATTTTTTATGTGTTCATTTATCGTGCGTACATCTTTGTCAAATAAATATGCCATTTGAGCCTGACTTAGCCACACAGTATCGGCATCGAACTGCACGTTTAATTCAGTCTGATTATCGGAAGTTTTGTATATTTCAATCTTACTTTCCATATTCTTGTTCAAAACAGACTGTAAATGTAGAATAAAATATGGATTTTTACAAATGATTACATCCCTTCGTGCTCCGTCCTTTCAATAATCTCGTTTTGCAAATCGGGACCCAAATCATTGAAATAATCGCTGTAACCTGCCACACGCACAATCAGATTGCGGTATTTCTCCGGGTGTTTCTGTGCATTGCGCAAGGTAGCGGCATTCACCACGTTGAATTGAATGTGATGTCCGTTCATGCGGAAATAACTGCGCACCAGTCCCGAAACTTTCCGGATAGCGGTGTCGTCCTCGAAGAAGCCCGGACTGAATTTCTGGTTCAGCAATGTGCCGCCCGTGTGCAAATGGTCGATTTTGGCCGCCGATTTCACAACGGATGTCGGACCGTTACGATCCGAACCCTGCACCGGCGAGATTCCTTCCGAAACCGGCATTCCGGCTTTCCGGCCATCGGTGCTGGCATGCATCACGCTTCCGAAATACACATGGCAGGTGGTTGGCAGCAGGTTAATCCGGTATTCAGCCCCGCGCGGACTGAGGTGGCCTTTCACCGCCTCGTAATAGATATTGAAGACATCCACCAACTGCGCATCGGCATATTCATCGTCATTGCCGTATTTCGGTGTTTTATACAATAAGTTGTAAAGCAATTCGTCGTGTCCTTCGAAATTATCGGTCAATGCTTTCACGAACTCCGGCAAGGTCAGGGCTTTATCTTCAAAAACGTGTTTCCGCAAAGCTGTGAGCGAGTCGGTCATCGTCCCCATGCCCACTCCCTGAATGTAATTGCTATTATAACGCGAGCCACCCTGAATATAATCCTTGCCCTGAGCCACGCAGTCATCGATGATCAGCGATAGGAACGGTGTGGGGATATGTGTCATGAAAATTTTCTCGATGGTGTTGTTGCCAATGATTTTGATGCGGATAAAATGCTCGACTTGCTGTTTAAATGCTTCGAGCAATTGGGCATACGAACTGAACGTGGCAGCTTCGCCGGTTTTCAGTCCGATTTGCTTGCCGGTACGCGTATCAAAGCCATTATGCAAAGTCACTTCCAGGATTTTCGGCAGGTTGAAATACCCGCAGAGTATGTAGCTTTCGGTTCCGAATGCGCCAGTCTCCACGCAACCGCTTGCTCCACCGTTCCGTGCATCGACCACATCCTTGCCTTGGTTGAGCAATTCCTGGATAATGGCATCGGTGTTGAAAATGGACGGTTGCCCGAAACCGGTTTTGGTGATTTTCACCGCCCGGTCGATAAAACTGTCGGGGTTCAAACGGCTCAGCTGCACCATGGAACTTGGTTGCAACAAGCGCATTTCTTCAATTACATCCAGCAGGATGTACGACATTTCATTCACGGCATCAGTGCCGTCGGGTTTTACTCCACCCAGGTTTATCAGGCAGAAATCGGTGTAGGTACTGCTTTCTTGTGCTGTCACGCCAATTTTCGGTGGCGAAGGATGGTTGTTGAATTTCACCCAAAATGATTCGAGTAGTTCCACAGCCCACTCTTTGGTCAATGTTCCTCCGGCAATTTCCTGTTGGTAAAACGGGTTCAAATGCTGGTCCAACCGTCCCGGGTTAAACGAATCCCAGGGGTTCAGTTCGGTCACCACGCCCAAATGCACAAACCAGTAATGTTGCAGCACCTCGTGGAAAGTGGAAGGCGCATGTGCCGGCACCCGTCGGCAAACACGGGCCATTTCCTGCAATTCCGCTTTGCGGTTGCCATCCTTTTCAACTTCGGCCAGTTGGTCCAGCTTGTCGGCATGTCGGTTGGCAAAAATAATGAGCGCATTGGCTGCAATTTTCATCGCTTTCAGTTCTTCCTTTTTATCGTAAGCCTCCCGGTCGTTCACAAAGTCGAGCTTTGCCATGCTTTCGTCTATATCCTGCATGATGTCGAGCATACCTTTTTGGAAAATCTTGTAACCCGCAACAGTATGGCCGGGGGCGCGTTGTTCCATGAATTCGGTAAAAATGCCGGCAGCATACGCGTCTTTCCATTCGGGAGTCATGGCCGCCATCATGCGGTCGCGGTTGGAGCGTCCGGTCCAGAACGGGATAATGGTTTTTTCGAAAGTTTCGCGGGTTTCATCATCCACCCGGAACCAGACTTTTTCCCGAGAATTCAGCACCTCGAGGTCTTCGAGCGAATGGACAGTGATTTCCGGATAAGTGGGTGTTGCTTTTGGGGCAGGGCCACGCTCGCCCACAATCAGCTCCAAGTCGTTGATGCAAATGGTTTTATTGGACAATATGTATTGAAACGATTTGGCTCGCTGCACGGGAATGGAATCGCCGAAAGCCAAATGGTTTTTATAAAAATCGGTCATCAACAAAGCCCTTTCGGCTGAGATGCGGTATTCAGCATTCAGGCTTTGGTCGCGGAGCTGTTGGATACGTGGGGTCATATTTTTCATTGTTATTTTTTTTGCCTTTTCCAAAGTATAGAACTTTGGAAAAGTTTATTGTGAAACTATCCGCCAATTTTTACGTCAAAACCAGCATTTTCAAATTGTCTCTTAACTCCTTCCAAATCCTTTTTCGAAACTGATTTTATTCCTGCAAAGGCATTTTCCAACCCAAACCGTTCGTATTTGTGCGAGGCAGTATTGTGGAAAGGCAATAAATCGATGCCATCGACCGGAAATTCCATACCGGACAAGTATTCTATTGTCCGTTTGATATTATTCTCGGTAAAGGTTGTGTCCGGAATCATTGGTAGCCTGATTCTCACTTTTTTCCCGGACTTGAGTAAGAATGGCAGGTTTTCCAAAACCACTTCATTCGAAACGCCGGTGTATTGTTTATGTAAATCGTTGTCCATCACTTTCAGGTCATACAAAAACAAATCCGTGTGCCTTGCTACTTTTTCCAATACTTTTGATGGTGCATGGCCCGAAGTATCGACAGCCGTGTGCATCCCTTCTGCCTGGCAAGTGGCAAGCATTTCAACCAGGAACCGGGGCTGGAGCAAAGGTTCGCCTCCCGAAAAAGTCACGCCCCCGCCCGATTCTTCCATAAAAACCTGCTCTTTGCGCAACTCCTTCATCAACTCCTCCACTGTAACATCCCGCCCGACGGTTTCGTTTTCGGTAAATGTCTTTTTTCCAATCCGTACTGTTTTGGATACCGTACATATTGCTGCATTGATGCTTTCCGGGTTGTGGCACCACTGGCAATTCAGCGGACAGCCTTTCAGGAACACGGTTGTGCGGATTCCCGGGCCGTCGTGCACGGCAAAACGTTTTATGTCGAAAATGGTTCCCATGATATGAATGACCCCCGACTCCTAAAGGGGAGGAAGAGATATTACTATTGATTATTACAGCAAGATACCTAAGATATTTTGAATTGAGAAAAAGATATACCAGACGAAGGTGACTTAGTTTCCCTTTAGGAAGTAGGGGTATTAGATCAACCAGCACTCATACAAACCCTTGCCTGATTTGTGGAGCTTATTGCCTTTGTGTGTGGATGAATACTGCATGAGGTTGGATTGTTTCGGGTGCTAAATTATAAAAAAATCGGATATTCCAAGCGGTTGGAACAAAACGACTTGCCGGAATTAACCATGCCTCCGTGAAAACAAACAGTCCTCTCCGGTTAAAACCGGAGAGGACTGGTATGTTGAAATTATAAGGTTATCAGAAAACAATCTTATTGATCATGAATCGTCCGCCAATACTTGTTTTTACAATGTATACACCGGAAGTTAGATTTGAATTCAGCACAACATGGTTGTTGCCTTCGCTGTAGAATCCAACTTGCTTGGCTATAAGCATGCCCTGGGTGTTGTAAACATCAAATTCAACTTTTTTGGCAGAAGCAAGGTTGAAATCAGCCACAACCTGTTTGTCCTGTACATACACGTTTTGGTTTACAAGGCCTACTGGAGCTAAACCAGTTGGAATTGACGGCACTTCGTAAAGCTCCCAGTTGTCAATAAAACAAGTGTCGGTTATTGCAGGTCTTGACCCATCCACACAGGAGTTAAAGTAAATGCCATGTTCGGTTACAGTAGCCCCTGTAGTGAATGTTTCATCAAACTGTACCCAACCATTGCTGTTTGGGATGAGGAAGAATTTGCTGGTTGAGCCATTGAAACCTTCGATTTGGAACTGGAAACTGGTGCCTGCTGATGCTTGTGAATTAATCATTGCACGTAAGCGGTATTGTTTGTTCGCTTTCAAGGCATTCCCGTTTGCAGTAGTAAGATCACGGTTAAGCGAACCGCCATCCGGGTAACAAGTTCCACGGATAAATGCGCTACCACGTCCACAATACGGGTTTTTGGTGTCGATGCTTGTCGGTCCCCAGCCACTAAATCCACCATCAGCCAGTGTAAGTGCGCTGAATGTCGGGTCGGCAATCATGTTTCCGGAAGGGTAAAGCGGGGTATAGCAACTTGCATTGGAAGAAGCCTTTACGGCGAAAGAAGAAGTTGCCGACTGGCTTCCAGAGCCAGTACCACTCATTGAAATGGTGCCATTTACAACTGAAGAACCATCGTAGGTGACTGTGGCCGTGTTGGTGCTGTTGGCATTGGCAGCTGCAATGGTATAGCTTCCACCTCCGTTACTTGTGATGTTGGCGCCACTCAAGGTAATGCCTGCCGGTACTGTGATAGCAACATCGCTTGTGAGATTTGAACCGGAGATAGTAATTGAAGCGGAAGCATAGATATCATCAAATCGAAGCGAGGTCACCGACGCCGACAAGGCAGGCGTAGTATAAGTCACATAGCGGTATAGTTTGAAATTGTCAAAACCAGTCCAGTTAACTTGCACGGTACCTGTCAAAGAGTAACCTATCGCAATAGAGCCGTTGGTAACGCTCACACTGTCGACAAAATAATCCTGCCCGGCAGTAACCTCGGCAGTTTTTGAGCCTGCAAAAATAAATGCACCCGAATTTAGCGGGTTTGCACCGGCTTGCTGCACAGCATGGCCGGAAGCTACCAGTCCATACAATCCGTTCGGAACCGAAACGGTTTGGGTCAGTGAACCAGTTCCAAGGTAACCCACAGAACCGGTATATTTTTCACAATAGTTGGAAGCATCCTTTGTCCAGCCTTGCCCGGGGTCATTGCCTTGCCTTACAAAACTACCCGTATTTGTCCATTCGCTTCCCAATGCGCTTTCGAAGCTATAATTAGTCACAGTAACTGCTGTCCTGTTAAGCGCTGTCAGCAATGTGGCGGCATTACTAATGATATCGGCAGTTACATCTGAATTGTAAGTTGCAATATAAGTAGTCAAATCAATAGTGCCGCCTGCTTTAGCATATCTCATATACCTGTCAAGCACCACTTTTGCAAGGTACAAGTCGTAGTCGGCCTGCGAAACAAACTTCCATTGGGTGTAGCTATCGCCAGAAGCACGGTTGTATCTTACCACATTGGCAGTACCTGAATTGGTAGATTCCGTTGTCGATGCCGTACCCAGATATTGGGTGGGGACATATCCTCCATAGGAACTTACCACCTGAATCGAATAGATGTTGTTGACAGCATCTGTCTGAACCACATTCCAAGTGTTATTCGAAGAGTTGTCTGTAAAAACAGAGCCGTCGGCGGAGTTGGCATCTGCTGCAAACAAATAGTTGTTATTTACATTTGAGCCTGCAAGATTATACTGAAATGTCCATGTCGAACCGGCAGTATTGGTAGCAGTCCATTTTACAATCGAGGTTGAAGCATTAGCTCTCGGTTGTGCAGATAGAACTGATTGCATACTCCACCATCCCCCACGGTTCAAATAGCCATTTGATCCTACATTATACATATAGTAGGTGGTTCCGGTTACAGGAGTGCTGCCCGTTAAGGTAGGGGCAGTCCAGGTTTGAGCTTTGATACTTATGCCGCAAAATAATGTGAGAGCGACAATCAAACTTAATTTAAATAGTTCTTTGTGTTTCATGAAAATAAATTTTAAGGTGAATGAATGACTACTGTTTACAAGATATACCGATTGCAGAAATAATACAGTCCCATGTCGACTACGTTTAATGGAACATCCCGTGGAACGGGATTGTACTGTTTGTTTCTTCCGTTACACGGAATGCTCCATATGCTACTATGGGCATTATACCAAAGTTGACTTTGGGCTGAAATATTAATTCATTTGGTATGACCTGACAAAAATAGCTGGTTTCCAAAAACAGTTAGGGGACAATATTTTCTTTGAAGTGGACAAATATCCTGATTAAAACCGGAGGTGTGGATGTGAAATTGTTAATCGGCTGGCCGTTTTTCTATTTATTCCAACGTACGCGGCAATTCCCTCACGGTATTCAGCCGGTTGGAGGTTTTGTGTAGGCGGGCCAGGTAATCGTTGGTTTTGTATTGGTAATCAATGAGGTAGTCGGGGTGCAGGCGTTGGGTTACCAGCGTAACCAAGCGTTTCAAGAGCAAAGCCACTTTGTAATCGTAACCCGAATAGCGTGCGCCGAAAACTTTGGTCGGATTCATGAATTGCTTGTCAAGCACATACAAAATCAAATCGGCTTCGAGCTTTTTACTCTTGGTTTCAACCTTGAATTCGGCAATCCGCTTCGTGCAGGCATTCAGCCTTTTTGCCAGTTGGTGTTGGACCGAGCGGCCCTTGTATGTCTTTTTGTTCAGGTTGTCGATATCTTCTTTGGCTTCGTCGAACAAAACCTGTTCGCCTCCTTCCTTGTCCAGGTAATTTACCAGCAGGAATTCATAGTTGTAGCGTTTCCCCGCCAGTTTGAGTACGATTTCAACCAGTTCCGGTTTCGAAAGCGAGTTTATTTGGGCTTTTACTATGGCTTTGTTTTTTAGCATGCTCCAGATTGTTTGGCTGCAAATATATAAACAAAACCACGAATAAAAGTTCAAGTTTTGCCTGCTGGTTCAAGTTTGCTCGCAACAATATGCAAGTTGGTGTTTCCGGCTTGTTCGGTTGCCGAATAAATATTGTGCTTTTTTTTGATATCTCTAAAAGTTTCTTTTTATATTTGCAATCTCCCCTGCGAAATAACCCTGTATGCTTTTATTCTACGGCTTGCTTGGATTCGCCTTTAGTCCCCGGAAGCAAGGAGAATCCCTGCCGCCTCGCGATTATTTGCCACGATACTGAATCCACTATTATATTCGGATGAAATTCATATTAAAACACCATGAGTATGAAGAATTTTTATACATTCCTTTTATTGCTGCTCTGTTTTCAAGCCCGGGCAGTTGACTTTACCGGCAGCAACCTGCCCATTGTGGTGATAACTACAGACAATAACCCATCGACCGGGGAACCTTTCGATATCCCTGATGAGCCGAAAGTTCCGGGAGAAATGAAACTAATTTACCGCCCCGATGGCGGCCGGAATTTCCTGTCGGACCAGGATAGTTCCATGTTCTTGAATTACAATGGCCGGATTGCCATAGAGATGAGGGGTTCATCGTCGCAAACCTTGCCAAAGAAGCCTTATGGAGTCAAAACATTGAAGCCCGACAATGTGTCGAACAACAATGTGAGCCTGCTGGGGATGCCCAAGGAAAACGACTGGGTATTGAATTCGCTTGCCTTCGACCCATCGCTTGTGCGCGACTTCCTTTCGTACGATTTATCCCGCGCGCTGGGGAACTATGCTCCGAGGGGCGTCTATTGCGAGGTGGTTGTGAATGGCGATTACAAGGGGCTGTATGTCTTAATGGAAAAGCTGAAAGTGGATGAAGGCCGCATTAATGTTCAGAAAATGACAACGTTGGACAATGCTTTCCCGGCAATAACTGGCGGGTACGTTACCAAGTGCGACAAGGCCGACAATGAAGTCGTTTCCTGGTCTATCCCCAATTCCTCGGGCTGGGGGACTCAATTTATCCACGTCGCGCCCAGTTACGAAGTCATTACGCCCCAGCAGGATGATTTCATTTACAACGAATTCATGGAATTCACCGACATGGCCATACAGCAGGACGATGACCCTTTGACCGGTTTCCCATCCGTCATTGACGTTCCCAGTTTTATCGACTTCATGCTCATGAATGAAATTGCTTCCAATCCCGATGGATACCAGACCAGTTCGTTCTTCCACAAAGACAGGCTGGGGAAATTAAGGGCCGGACCAATCTGGGATTTTAACCTTACGTACGGGAATGATGTTTTCGAATGGGGTTACGACCGAAGCCTGACCAGTATTTGGCAATTTGATGACAGCCTGAACACGGGACCCAGGTTTTGGAGGGACTTGTTCTTGAATCCTGTTTATAATTGCTACCTTTCCAAGCGCTGGATGGAAATGACTGCTCCAGGCCAACCGCTCAATTTCAATGTTATCTGCAATAAAATAGACCAGCTGGAGAATTTGGTTTCCGAAGCTGCTGCCAGGGAACAAGACCGGTGGGGTGCTATCGGCAGCCATGCGGAAAATGTCGACAGCCTGAAAACCTGGTTGCAAAGGCGTATCGACTGGCTTACAGCGCGGTTGAACAATTACCAGCCGTGTGCAAACGTTCCGGTGCCGCCGCTGGTGATTTCTAAGATTAACTACAATCCCGTCGGGACAATCAACGCAGAGAGCGACAGCCTGGAGTTTATTGAGATTGCCAACAATAGCCAGTCTACAATCAACCTGAGCGGGGTTTATTTCCGGGAATTGGGGATGACTTACCGTTTTCCCCTGAATTCGGAAATCGGTCCCGGCGCCAGGATTGTTTTGGCATCGAATGCCAAGGCTTTTGAACTGAACCATGGGGTAAAACCTTTCGACCAGTTTTCCAGGCATTTGTCAAACAAAGGGGAAAAGTTGTTGCTTTGCGATGCCTTCGGGAATATCATCGACCAAGTGGAATACACCGATTCATACCCATGGCCAGCGGCTGCCGATGGGGGAGGGTCGTACCTGGAACTTCCGGATTTGAACTTGGACAACGACCTTGCTACGAATTGGAGAGCAACGAACATGGAACTGGCTGTCGACAATTTTTACTATGCCGGCTTTATCCGCATTTACCCCGACCCGGCTATTGACAATGCAACTGTTGAAAGCGGCTTGCCCATCAGTTCATGTGAGCTAAGCGACTTGGCGGGCAGGATTGTCATGGTGACTTCCGCTTCCAATCCGACAACACTGGATGTCGGTAAACTCGCACCCAATATTTATTTAGTGAAAATAAAACTCGAAAATGGTGCGGTTGTGGTGAAGAAACTGGTGAAAAAATAAGCTTTGCGTGGGAAAAATAAACACATGGCAAGGGTTTCGCTCAAAGCGAAACCCTTGCCATGTATTCGGGAACCCATTCCCGCAAAGGTTGAATGTGCTTGCCTAGTGTTGTTAAATTATCTTTGCCTTCTTCACGCCTTCGCATGGAAAAACAATAACTGCCGTGGGAGGGATTTATTTGGTGTCGAGAATAACCGGGGCGCCACCTTTGCCGTTGCCCATGATAATCAGCTTGGCATTGGGCGATGTGGAAATGGCTTTAATCATTTCATATTGCAACTGTTTGTCGCTTAGCCCGGTGCTGATAATCTTCTGGTAATCGGCAATCCCCTGTGCCTCAACCCGTTTCCGTTCGGCTTCCTGTTTCTCCTTTTGCAGCACGAATGTCATTTTCTGGGCTTCCTGCTCGGCATTGATTTTCGACTCGATGGTTTGTTTTACCGATTCGGGCAACGTGATATTCCTCACCAGCAATTGCTCAAGTACCAATCCGCGTGACTTGAAGTCTTTTTCGATGGTGGAAAAAATCCGTGCCTGGAATTCATCGCGCTTGGTCGAATACAGCGCCACGGCATCATAGTACACGGCATTGTCCCTGATTTTGGTGCGGCAAATAGGGCGGACAATCGTGTTCTTGTAATCCGTGCCGATTTCTTTCAGTATCCGGGGCGCTTCGGTTGGAACAACCTTGTACAATACGGTCAAGTCGATAACTACCTCCAGCCCATCGGCCGACAAAACGCGGATAGCATCGTCGCCCGATTTTTCACCTTCGTTCTGTATGCCCGACATGGTGTAATTTTGGGTCCTCACATCGAACGTCACCACATCCATAAGCGGGTTTATCACATTCAGGCCACTTTCAAGGACATCGTCTTCTACTTTCCCGAAAAGCTTCTTGACACCAATCTCGCCCGGCTCAACCTGGACAACCGAGGAAAGGATGGCCGCCGCCAGCACCAAGGCAATGCCGATAATTTTCACAATATTGCTGTAAGGCTTCAAAGGTGAATTGCCTCTCGAAATCGCAAAACCAGAAATAGCCACAATCAGGCCGACAATAAGAACTGCTAACATGGTGATTTGTATTTAATTAGTTGATATATAATGGAAAATGCAAACAAGTTGTTGGATAATTCGCCGTTTTATTTCGCCGTTATCGACTTCCCAATGATGGCTGCCATGGCTTTTGTCCCGGCTTCGTTGGGGTGGATGTCATCCGGGAAATTTTTTCCTTGCGAACTCATTCCATGGTATAAATCTATAACCGGGAGCTGGTTCTTTTTTGCGATTTTCTCAATGGCCGGAATCACCCCGTTCACTACTGTAGAGTCGTTTATGTCCCAACGGGTTTTGAATGCAGGTACAGGCAGGCACAAATAGATTTTCGGGTGGGTTGGGATTGTCTTGAAAGTGTCAATCAATGCCTGGTAATCCTGTTCGTACCTTTCTGCGTTCCAGTTGTAAGGTTTGGTGTCGTTTGTCCCCAATTTGATGACAATGATATCGGGCTTGTACACGAAAGTGTTCGAGAATTCCTTACAAATCCAGTAAGGGAAGTTGCCTTTTTTCTGGAGGGTAGTGCCGCTTCGCCCGCAGTTCAGCACATTGTATTTCGGGCCAAGCAAACTGTCGAGAACTACCGGGTAGCCGGTTTTGCTCTGCACGGCAAGCCCGGCACCTTCGGTAATACTATCGCCAACACAGGCAACGCGCAACACTTTGCCCGAGCAAGCGGCCAAGGTGAGGACGAGTAAGAAAATGGAAAGTTTTTTCATTGTTTTGCTTTGATAATTATTATTGAATATAGGGTTGTTTTTCCACTCAAGTCATTTTAGGCCTTTCTGGCAAGCCTGCTTCAGCCTGTTTTTATCAGGGTTCAAAGATAGTATTTTTATTTAACGCAATAGCAAATTTGGTTTTGTGTTTTTGCAAGCAGATATAATTTGTTAGCAACCATCCGAAGATTCGTGAATTGTCTGTATCTTTGTGTTCTTTTTTTAGTTTTAGGTTAAGTGGCAAGAAGGAAATAATATTCCTTTTGTGGTTCATTTTTTAATTTATTGGAATAGAACCGGTAGGCAAGGATTAGCGTTTAGCGACTTTGCGCGGAATATCGATATTCCAAACCAGGCTCCCATAGTTGTTATTGGTAATTATTCTATTTAAGTGTTTAAAATCAATTTATAATGTAACTCCGGAGATGCATTGCTAAAACCTTTGAACGCCAAGTCACTAAGTCGCCAAGTCACAAAGTCAATCTGAAGATTAAAGATATTTCATTGCGGCTTTGTGTCTTAGAGCCTTTGCGTACAAAATAGCATATTGAAATTTAACCACTGGCTGGTATAAACTAAATCTGTACTTTCACTTATTTAAGCAACTTGTTAATTGATATATATGGCTAATTTTAAACGTACTACGGTCACATCGGCTTTGCCTTATGCCAACGGGCCTGTACATATAGGTCACCTGGCGGGTGTGTATGTTCCCGCGGATATTTATGTGCGCTACCTCCGGCTGAAAGGACAGGAAGTGCTTTTTGTAGGCGGATCGGACGAGCATGGTGTACCTATCACCATCAAAGCTAAGAAGGAGGGTGTCAATCCCCAGGATATTGTGGACCGTTACCACGGCATTATTAAAAAATCGTTCGAGGATTTCGGGATTACCTTTGATATTTACTCGCGTACCACTTCCAATACACACCGCGAGGTGGCTTCCGATATTTTCAAAACAATCAACAACAAGGGTGGTTTCGTTGAGAAAACCAGCGAACAGTATTTTGACGAAACCGCACAGCAATTCCTGGCCGACCGGTATATTACCGGAAAATGCCCGCATTGCGGCAACGAAAATGCCTATGGCGACCAATGCGAAGCTTGCGGCACATCGTTGAACCCCACCGACCTCATCAATCCGAAATCGGCCATCAGCGGGAGCGCTCCGGTAATGAAGGAAACCAAACACTGGTACCTGCCCCTCGACCAGCACGAAGCCTGGCTGCGCGAATGGATCCTGGAAAACCACAAGGAGTGGAAACCGAACGTGTACGGACAATGCAAAAGCTGGCTCGACATGGGACTGCAACCGCGGGCCGTGAGCCGCGACCTCGACTGGGGAATACCTGTTCCGGTGGCCGGCGCCGAAGGCAAAGTGCTGTACGTGTGGTTCGATGCACCGATAGGCTACATTTCGAACACGAAGGAGTTGCTTCCCGACACGTGGGAAAAATGGTGGAAAGACCCCGAAACACGCCTGCTGCATTTTATCGGCAAAGACAATATCGTGTTCCACTGCATCGTATTCCCGGCCATGCTCAAGGCCGAAGGTTCGTACATTTTGCCCGACAATGTTCCGGCCAACGAATTCCTCAACCTCGAAGGCGATAAAATATCCACTTCGCGCAATTGGGCGGTGTGGCTGCACGAATACCTCGAAGATTTTCCTGGAAAACAAGACGTTTTGCGCTATGTTTTAACTGCGAATGCGCCTGAAACCAAAGATAACGACTTTACCTGGAAAGATTTCCAGGCACGTAATAACAACGAGTTGGTGGCCATTTACGGCAATTTTATCAACCGCGCATTGGTGCTGACGCAAAAATATTACGATGGCAAAGTTCCTGCGTTGGGCGAACTGACCGATTACGACCGCCAGACACTCGAAGAATTTGCCAACGTGAAAGCCGATGTGGAAAAATTGCTGGACAATTTCCGCTTCCGCGATGCCCAGAAAGAAGCCATGAACTTGGCCCGTATCGGCAATAAATACCTGGCCGACACCGAACCTTGGAAGGTGGCCAAAACCGACATGCCGCGTGTGGAAACCATCATGCACCTGAGCTTGCAAATTGCGGCCAACCTGGCCATTGCCTTCGAACCCTTCTTGCCGTTCTCGTCGGGAAAGCTCCGCGCCATGCTCAACCTGCACACCTTCGACTGGAAGGAACTTGGGCGGATTGATTTGTTGAAAGCCGGCGACCAGCTCGGGACTCCCGAATTGCTTTTCGAAAAAATAGAAGACGAGGCCATAGAAGCGCAGGTTCAGAAACTGCTCGATACCAAAAAAGCCAACGAAGCCGCCGCTTACAAGGCTGCCCCGGTGAAGGAAAATGTGTCGTTCGATGACTTTTTGAAAATGGATATCCGCGTGGGTACCGTGCTCGATTGCCAGAAAGTACCTAAAGCCGACAAGTTGCTGCAATTCAGGCTGGCAGATGGAATGGAAGAACGCACCATTCTTTCAGGTATCGCCCCATATTACCCCAATCCCGAAGAACTGGTTGGCACACAGGTTTGCTTTATTGCCAACTTCGAACCCCGCAAGCTCCGCGGCATTATGAGCGAAGGCATGATTCTTTCGGCCGAAGATGCCGATGGAAAACTGGTTTTGGTCCAACCCAAAGTGAAAGTGACGAACGGGGTGCAGGTGAAGTAGGTTCACTGCGGGGAAGGGTTTGATGAAAAAAAGTCCGGTAGGTTTCTTCGCCTACCGGACTTTTTTTGAAAAGTTTCAGTCCCTCTCTTCGGGTTAGTTGTTCGTGCTTCTGGTGTCCTTCACAACCACATCGTGGGCGCCCCCTTCGATAATGCTCGTCGAGGAAACCAAGGTAATCTTGGCGTTTTTCTGCAGGTCGTCCAGGTTCACAACCCCGCAACTGCTCAGGGTGGATTTTATTTTGCCCAGCGTAATGTCCAGGTTGTCTTTGAGTTTCCCCGCGTAAGGGACGAAACTGTCGACCCCTTCTTCGAACTTCAGCCCGTCGCTGCCGCCATTGTCGTAGCGTTGCCAGTTGCGTGCGCGGTTCGAACCTTCGCCCCAGTATTCTTTCATGTAATTGCCGTTCACCATCAACTTGCGGGTGGGGCTTTCATCGAAACGGGCGAAATAACGCCCCATCATGATGAAGTCGGCTCCCATGGCCAAAGCCAGCACCATGTGGTAATCCTGCACGATTCCGCCGTCGGAACAGATGGGTACATAAATGCCCGTTTTGCGGAAATATTCATCGCGGGCTTCGGCTACTTCAATCAGGGCTGTGGCTTGTCCCCTCCCGATTCCCTTTTGTTCGCGGGTAATGCAAATGGAGCCTCCGCCAACACCCACTTTCACAAAGTCGGCTCCAGCTTCGGCCAGGTAAAGGAATCCATCCCGGTCTACCACATTCCCGGCGCCTACCTTTACATGTTCGCCAAACGAGGTTTTTATATATTCGATAGTTTCTTTCTGGTAAACGGAAAAGCCATCGGAAGAATCGATGCACATGACATCGACGCCGGCGTTGATCAATGCGGGAACCCGTTCCTTGTAGTCTCGTGTGTTGATTCCGGCTCCCACCAGGAGTTTCATGTTGTCGTCCGAAAGTTCGTTCGGGTTGGCCTTGTGGTTTTCATAATCCTTGCGGAATACAAAGTATTTCAGGTTCTGGTTTTGGTCGATAATCGGTAGGCAGTTGAGTTTGTGGTCCCAGATAATGTCGTTTGCTTCGCCGATAGAAATCCCAAAGTCCCCGGTGACAAGCTTTTCAAACGGAGTCATGAATTCCTTCACTTTCCTGTCGGGGTTGTCGCGTGTTACCCGGTAATCACGCCCGGTTACAATGCCCAGCAGTTTTCCGCCCGATGTCCCATCATCGGTGATGCCGATGGTGCCGTGTCCCGACCTTTCTTTTAATGCCACCACATCGCTCAATGTGTGTTCGGGGGTTAGGTTGGCGTTGCTAACCACGAATCCCGCTTTGTAACTTTTCACTTTGAACACCATTTCAGACTGCGATTCAATGCTCTGTGAGCCAAAAATGAAGGAAAGGCCGCCGTGGCGAGCAAGCGCGATTGCCATGTTGTGGTCCGAAACCGATTGCATGATGGCCGACACAAACGGGATGTTGAGTGAAATGGGGGCATGCTCTCCCTTCTTGAATTTCACAAGCGGGGTCCTTAGCGAGATATTCGAAGGGCTGCATTCCTGGGTAGTCAGTCCCGGGATTAAAAGATACTCACTGAAAGTTCTGGAAATGTCGTTTAAAATATGTGCCATATAGTGGTTTATTAAAAGATTACCCGTAGTGCATTAATCAAATAGAAATAAAAAAAGTTGTTCATTTCGGATAAAATCCGTATATTTAAAAGACTACCAATCAATTAAATAATAATGAACAACTTCATAACAAAGTACGAGAAAATTCTCGAGATATTAA